>JANYBI010000324.1 GCA_025360875.1 Lentisphaerota bacterium | reverse complement strand
TCGGTATCCATGCTGGTCAGGAGAATTTCACCGGCACCGAGGGAAACACCTTTTCTTGCCCATTCGACGGCATCGAGATCGATCATTTTTCTTCCGCCATGAGTGTAGACGGCCCATTTGTCCTTTGTACCAGCTACCCTTTTGGCGTCGATCGCAAGCACGATACACTGGCTTCCAAATTTTTCTGCGCCTGAGCTTATGAGTTTCGGGTTGTTAATGGCCGCAGTGTTTATGGAAACTTTATCAGCTCCGGAACTTAGCATCTGGCGCATGTCATCGACGGTTCTGATTCCTCCGCCGACCGTGAGCGGTATGAAAACCTGTTCAGCAGTTTTTTCGACGACATGGACCATGGTCCTGCGTTCATCGCTGCTTGCAGTGATGTCCAGGAAAACCACCTCGTCGGCGCCCTGCCTGTCGTATTCACGCGCGACCGCAACCGGATCTCCGGCATCGATCAGGTTGACGAAATTGACTCCCTTTACGACTCTGCCGCCGGTAACATCAAGACATGGTATTATTCTTTTTGCGAGCATTTTTGTTGATGTGAAATTTACTTTTGAGAGGTCTTTACGGACTTCCTGCCTTCCTGGAAAGCCCTCAGGTTGAGCTCAATCACTTTCCCCTTGCCCTGGAAATTGTTTGTTATGGAATTAATGAAAGACCTTTCATCGATAAGCCCGAAAATTTCGCAGAATGCTCCGAGCATGACACTGTTCGCGCATCTGACATCTCCTATGACATCCTTGGCTATGATCGATGCGTTTACCGAATAGGCCCTGTGCCCGTTGTCGCTTAACTTTATGTTGACAGAGTCATAGATAAGCACGCCTTTCTCTGCAAGATCATCTCCGAACCTATCTACGGATGGTTGGTTCATCGCTATGATGACATCTGCAACCTTCACGATTGGCGAACCAATGGAATCCCTGCTTAATACGACTGAACAGTTCGCTGTTCCGCCGCGCATTTCAGGACCATAGGAGGGAAGCCAGCTTGCCTTGAGATTCTGGAGATGTCCTGCTTCAGCAATCAGCATTCCCAGGCTGAGAATTCCCTGTCCGCCAAAACCGGCACATTTTATCCTGAGCTCGCCTTTCAACGCCGGAACTGGGACTGACGCCTCGTCGAAAGGATGGATTTTTTCAGCTTCAAAAAGCGCTGTCTTGACCTTTTCCTTATCGTAGATACCCGTAACCGACTTTTTAGGGCTTCGCTCCGCTGCAATATCCTTGAAACACTTCAGGGGGAAATAAGATGCCATGTCCTTTTCAATCCAGTCATTGGTGTCCTTTGCGTTCTTCTTGAGATTGACTGGGCATCCGACCAGGAATTCAACAAGTGAAAAGCCTTTTTTCTCTTTCATATATGTGAGCGCTTTTCTCAGGGCCTGCCGTCCTGCACGGATGTTCTTTGGTGAAGTCAGTGCGACTCTTTCGACATATACAGGTGAATCGAGAGCAGCGACCATTTCGGAGACTTTGAGCGGATAACCTTCTGTTTCAACGGAACGGCCATATGGGGAAGTAAGTGTTTTCTGTCCGGGCAGGGTGGTGGGTGCCAACTGACCTCCGGTCATCCCGTAGACACCATTGTTGACGAAGAAAACAGCAATATTCTCTCCACGGTTTGCAGCCTGTATGAATTCGTTGAATCCTATCGCTCCGAGATCGCCATCACCCTGATATGAGATTACAAAACATTCGGGATTCGACCTCACAAGACCGGTTGCAACCGCAGGTGCACGGCCATGGGGGACGGATATCGACGCCATGTCGAAATAGTAATAGCCGAATACGGAGCAGCCGACAGGGCAGATGAAAATCGTGTTGTCAAGCATTCCAAGATCAGATACCGCTTCGGCTATGAGCTTGTGCAGTATTCCGTGGCCGCAGCCAGGGCAGTAGTGTGTGCTGTTCTTTATTCCGGGCCTTCTATCGTAAACGTCGAAGAATCCCTTGGGTTTGCCATATATTATTTTTTTAGACATTGGTCTTATCCTGCAGTGACAAATATTTGCTTATGATATCCTGTTCATTCGGCAGATTGCCTCCCATTCTCGAAAAGAAATGAAGAGGAATTGACGATTTCATGGAAAGCTTGACATCATCAATCATCTGGCCGTTGCTCAGTTCAATACATAGGAATGATGAAATCTTCTTCTCCAATCTCCTGATTTCATTCTCAGGGAAGGGGAAGAGTGTCATCGGTCTCAGCAGCCCGGCCCTGTGCCCTTTTTCGCGGAGCATGTTGACTGCGGATTTCGCAATCCTGCTTACAATGCCATAACAAATGATCACCGTTTCGGCATCCTCGGTCATGTAGGATTCGAAAAGCTGCTCGCTCTCCCTGATCGTCTTGTATTTTTCCTGGAGATTCAGATT
>JANYBI010000766.1 GCA_025360875.1 Lentisphaerota bacterium | reverse complement strand
GCTTCCGCATTGGAACTGGCAAGATGGATGCCCGCACAGGGAGGATTGACCTTTTTCCTGGTCAGGACAAAATTCACTAGGACGATTATTAGATCCGTGATAACAAGTCTTGTCGCCTGGCTTTCAGGAATAGGATTATGCCTTGTATATCAGGGAATATTCGTGCCTTCCTCGATAATTACAAATTTTGCGATAATCCCATTTGTCTCATTGTTTTCTGCGGCAGTGGTTGTGAAAATATTGATGTTCCCCATTGGGCCGGTTGCGAAATTCGCAGATTTCATTAGCGAACGGTCTTTGGACGTAATACGTTCGGCGAGCGAGTTAGGAGCCTCTTTCGGGAATGAATATCTACTCAAACCTCCTATATGGATGCTTGCAGTTTTCTATGTAGCTCTTGTCGTGTTAGTCGTATCCAGACGGAAAAAAGTATTTCTGTTGTCAGCTTCTATTATTGTCATAATGACAAGCTTCTGGTATTGGAAGAATTCTTTCAGCCCCGGTTCGGTTTTCGTCATATCCGGAGGAGATAGCCAGGAACCGGTCATAGCCGTGTGTCCTCCAGGCAGAAGAGGTGCCTTTATTGTAAATGCCGGATCCAAACAGTCGGCAAAACCTGTTTTAAATATTCTGGCCAAAAGGGGGATTGACTGTGTGGACACTCTTCTCATCTGCGAATCCCGCAAGGATTTCTGCGCTGGAGCCAGGTATATATTGACAGGATCAAAGGTTTCGTGTCTTGTCATGCCTGAGAAATATAAGCAGAGCTGGTTTTCGAAGATGACCATCGAAACTGCATATGGGTCTGGTTCGGAAATCAAGTTTCTGTCCGCCGGAGAAGATGTAATGTTCAGTAAAGGGAATTTGACATGCAGGTTTGTAGAAAATAGGATTGGAGAATCTTCATATTTCATCCAGTTCATTTTACCGGAATCCTCAGTGGAAATCAGGATTAGCGATAAGAAACGCGGTTGTAAAAAACTTGAAATAAGGATATCAGGCTCTAATAATAAGGGTATTGAACTTATCAATACCAGCATACCTGTCCTGAAGGAGTTTAAATTATGATTGTCAAAGGAGGAACTGTGAAATTTGAGATATTAACCGTTGTCCTTTCAGTTTGTTTCATTACTGGGTGTGCGACAAGTTTTGACAAGCTTTCCGCTGAAAAAAGACTTGATGACATGAATCTCGACAAGACACAAATCGTTGATTCTGCATTGAAAAAGCCTATTAAACTTGCGATTTTCGCAGATCTTGAGACGGTCGATTCTTCAGATGAGTATTATGAAAGCTGGGATTGGGACCAGATTGAAAGGAAGATGATAGAATCTTATGCCGATGATCTCAGGAAGGATGGCATTGTCTCCGAATATTTTTTCATTCCTGAACAGAGCCTTTCAATACAGGATATGAATGGAATCATGAAAGAAGCCGAATCAAAGGGAGCTGATGCCCTTCTGTCAATCAGGGGAATAATAAAAGTGAACATATATTTCAATGCGGCGGCTCTTCTTGACCCTACCATCATCGGCGCCCTCTGGCTCCCAGGATCCCATAGGGATGTGATGATACTTTCCCATCTTGATATGTGGAATATCAAGAAAAAGGAAGCTCTTATTTCAGTGAAGTCTGACTGCATCAAGAAAGCAACTGGTCCAACTCTCCTGATAAGTACCCTGGAGGTTGTGAACGAAGCCAAGAGAGAAAGCCTCAGAAATCTCCTGATTTCATTTAAGAAGAAAATATCGACCCTTAAAATTGACTAGTATTAAAATCAAAGGGGAAATATCTCATCTATAAGTATTTGGAAAGTTCGGGATTTGAAGACATCTTTTGGAGAAGTTCCTTTATCTTTTCAGCGGAACGTGTTCTACAGACAAGTGTTACATCGTCGGTATGAACAATGATGGCGTCCTCGATGTCTATCGTGCTTATGAGATGGGAACTGTCTCCGACTATTATGCAATTCCTAGTGTTGATCCCTGAATGAAGACCCTTGATGACGTTGTTGTTTTCAGAAGGGGCAATCTGGTTTTTCAAGGCTGTCCAGCTTCCGACATCGTCCCAGTCGAACAGGCATTCAGCCACTATTACATCTGATGCCTTTTCCATGACTGCATAGTCAATAGAAATCTTTTTGATCTTCGAATATTCCTTTTCAACAGTATCCATGAAGTGTTTGGTATTCACGGATTTTCTGATATTACTTGAAACAAGGGCCAATTCCGGGGCATGCCTCGTGAAAGCATCCATGATTGTCGATACAGTCCATATGAACATTCCACTGTTCCAGCAGTAGTTTCCATCTTCCAGGAATTTAAGAGCGGTTTCGTAGTCAGGCTTTTCCTTGAAACCAAGGCTTTCATGGAAGCTTGTGCCGCAAATAAGGTCAATTTTTCTTCCAAAATGAATGTATCCATATCCTGTACTTGGACAAGTCGGTTTTACTCCTATGGTGACAATGTTACCTTTTTCAGAAGCGTTAATGCTGTCGTTTATGACATTGCTGAAGGACTTTGAATCCCTGATCACATGATCAGCAGGGAAAATTCCCATTACAGGATTTTTCGAAGATGATTTTGCAGAGACAACTGCAACGGCCAATGCTATGCATGGAGCTGTATCCCTGCCAACAGGTTCCCCTATTATATTTTCTTTGGGTATGTGATCGAGAAGAGATTGCATCGGTGCGATATAATCGCGGTTTGCGATGACAATTATATTCTGGGGAGGGGCAACGAGGCTGAGCCTTTCAACAGTCTGTTCTATGAGAGTCAGTTCTCCAACAAGGCGCAACAAAGGTTTGGGTTTGGAGGCTCTGCTCTGAGGCCAGAACCTCTCTCCTTTTCCTCCCGCCATGACGACTGCGTAAAAATCTTCTCTCATTGGCTGGTTTCGCACCTTCTGCCCGGATATCATCCACCGAGTTTGTTGATGATTGCAATCAGGGGCATGAACAGGGCTATGACAATGGTACCGACGACCACGGCTAGGAAAACGATCATGAGAGGTTCGATCATGGACGTCAGAGCTTCAACGGCGTTGTCGACCTCATCATCATAGGTATCGGCAATCTTTTCAAGCATGTCAGGAAGCTTTCCAGTTTCCTCTCCGACTTCGATCATGCTTATGACCATGTCCGGAAATATTTTTGTAGCAGCAAGCGGACCAGCTATTCCTTCACCTTCCTTCACGGCGTCATGTACTTTCTGGACACCGCCGGATACAATTTCATTACCGGCCGTATCCCTGACGATCTGCAGTGCATTTAGCACTGGAACACCTGAACTCATAAGTGTTCCAAGTGTTCTTGAAAAACGGCCTATTGCCGATTTTGATATGATTGGACCGAACAAGGGAGCTCTGTATTTCACCCAGTCTATCGCGAATCTTCCTTTTGTAGTTTTCCCTATGAGCACATAAATGACTACCAATATGGCGATTACGATCGCGGATTCTATGAAGTGCTTCTGCATGATGTTACTTATGCCTATGACAAACTGGGTGAGAGGAGGAAGTTTTTCACCTTCAAGAAGTTCTGAGAATATCTTTTCGAACTTAGGAACGATGAATATCATCAGTCCTGAGGTAATCATCATGGCGATTACGAGAACGACTACCGGGTATATCATCGCAGATTTAATCTTGGCTGCGAGTTTTGCGGCTTTTTCCATGAACTTGGCAAGACGGTCAAGAATGACTTCCATCGCACCTGCGGCTTCGCCAGCACGTATCATGTTCAGGTAAAGTTTGTCAAAAGACTTTGGATGTTGGGAGAGAGCTTCAGAGAATGTGGATCCTCCTTCTACGGAATCCGCAGTCTCCTTCATTACCTTTTTCATGGCAGGATTTTTTGCCTGTTTTTCAAGTGTCCTCAAGGAACGGACAAGAGGAAGTCCTGCGTCAAGAAGAATTGCAATCTGACGGGTCATGATTGTAAGGTCCTTAGTCTTGAGGGCGGGAGCACCAAGGGAAAGACCGAAATTCATCATCGATTTCTTACCGCCTTGCGCCCCTCCGGCCTGAGGAGTGGTCCTTGCAGTCTTCTTGGATCCTGCATCCTCCTTTATGGTGGTAGGAAACATTCCCTGCTCTTTCAACGCAGAGTTTACCGCCTGCTCATTGGCGGCTTCCATTCTGCCCTTTTTCTCCTTGCCGGAAGAATCCATTGCAGTGTATTGGAAAATAGGCATGATGAACTCCTTTTCTTGAAATTATAAATATTTAAACTGCCTGTCCATTTAAAACTAAAATATCCATAATGCCCAATATACAGCAATAAGGCATCATTTCCTCCTATAATCTACCTTCTCTTTGACGCTCCTTCAAGTTTTTGGATGATTCCCTGGGCATCTTGGGCCTTGGTTATCATTTCACCATAGGATATCATTCCGTTCTGATAAAGTTCAAGCAGATGGGAGTCAAGGGTGTTCATTCCATATTTTGCGCCAGTCTGGAGTTCAGATGTTATCCTGAAAGTCTTGTTTTCACGTATGAGGGACTGGATTCCGGGCGTCGTTATCATGATTTCAAAGCCGGCAACTCGTCCAGGTTTGTCTATTCTCGGCAGAAGAACCTGGGATATTACTGCAATAATCGATGAGGCCAGCTGAGTCCTGATCTGTTCCTGTTGGTCTGTAGGAAATGCATCGGTGATTCGATCTACCGTTCTTGCGGCACCGGTAGTATGGAGGGTTGCAAACACGAGATGTCCTGTTTCCGCAGCCGTTACAGCAGCTTCCATTGTCTCAAGATCGCGCATTTCACCGACGAGAATGACATCAGGGTCCTGTCGCAGAGCTCTTCGAAGGGCTTCCGAGAAGGAAGGCACATCCACGCCTACTTCACGCTGTATTACGATGCTTTTTTTATGCTGGTGGTAAAATTCTATAGGATCTTCCACAGTAATGATATGGCAATCCCTTTCCTCGTTGATGATGTTCATCATTGATGCAAGAGTCGTACTTTTTCCACTTCCCGTGGGACCCGTGACAAGCACCAGCCCTCTGGGTCTGAAAAGGATATCCTTGATCGAAGGAGGAAGTCCTATCTGTTCGAGAGTAAGGAGCTTGTTTGGAATCTGTCGGAGCACCATCCCATAATATCCCTTTTGCTTGAAGCAGCTTACACGGAACCTCGCCTTGTCGCTAAAGGCAAAACCGAAATCAACTCCTCCATCCATCTTGATTTTCTGCTGATGCGTTTCTGAAGCGACAGCCTTTACCAGTCTTTCAGTATCTTCCGGGGTCAGGGTTGCGGCATCAACCGGGGTAAGAGAACCATGTAGGCGGAGCATCGGAGGATCTCCGACTTCAATATGCAAATCGCTGACACCTTCATCTACGACCAGCTGCAGCAGATCTCCCATTTCCATATCCATAATATCACCCTATGATTAAAGAGATTACTGTTAAAAAACATGCAAAATCATGTATACTTCAGTACTTCTTCCATGGTAGTTTCTCCATCGAGGATGGATCTGACTCCGTCCTCCCTCATCGTCCTCATTCCAAGTTCCCTTGCCTTTTCCTTTATAACTACAGTTGGGGCTTTCTTGGAGATAAGCTCACGTACTGGATTGGACATTACAAGGAGCTCGGAAATGGATTTTCGACCCCTGTAACCGCTCTGATTACAATTGACGCAGCCCTTTCCATAATAGAATTTTCTGTTTCCAACTTCATCTCTTGTAAGGGAGAGAAGCTTCAGATCATCGTCAGTTGGGTCAAAAGGTGTCTTACAGTTGGAGCATACCTTTCTTATGAGGCGTTGTCCGAGTATACCTACAAATGACGAAGTTATAAGGAAGGGTTCAACACCCATATCAATGAGTCGTGTAACTGCACCAGAAGCATCGTTTGTGTGGAGAGTGCTGAACACAAAGTGTCCTGTCAGCGAAGCCTGGACGGCCATCTGGGCAGTATCAAGATCTCGGATCTCACCGATCATTATCACATCAGGATCCTGTCGCAGGAAAGCGCGCAGGGCTCTTCCGAAAGTCATTCCAATGCTTTCATGTATTGGAAGCTGGATTACACCTTCAAGATCGTATTCTACAGGATCTTCAGCGGTAAGCAACTTGTCTTCAGGGGCGTTGATTTCCTTAATGCATGAATAAAGAGTAGTTGTCTTTCCCGAACCTGTGGGGCCTGTCACAACGAAAATTCCGTTTGGCATATGTATGAGCTGTCTCATGATTTTGAGTACGTCCTCCGATATTCCTAGGACGTTCAGATCGAGATTGACGACAGATCTGTCAAGAACACGGAGAACCACTGATTCACCATGTGAAGTGGGAAGACTTGATACACGCAAATCTACAGGCCTGCCGCCGATCTTGAGCTGGATACGTCCATCCTGCGGGCGCCTGCGTTCGGAAATATTAAGACCGCTCATGATTTTGACGCGGCTTATGACCGGTATGGCGAGATTTTTCGGAGGAGGAGCCATTTCATAGAGGGCACCGTCTACACGGTACCTTATTTTAAATTCCTTTTCGAAGGGTTCGAAATGAATGTCACTGGCCTTCGCCTTGATGGCCTGGTACATGACGACATCTACGAACCTTACGATAGGTGCTTCATTGGCAATGGTTTCAATCTCATCTTCCCTTATGTCGTCAAAAGCCTTTTCACCAGCCTCCTGAAGATCAACTTCAAGGGACGCAAGCATGTCGTGCATTGTTTCCGATTCGACAGGATAGAACTTCTCTATCGCCGAATCTATCTGTTTTTCCCTTGCAACAGCAATCTTCACATCCTTGTCTAAAATGAATCTTAGCTCATCGGCGATCTGGTAGTTGAGAGGATTTCTTGAGGCGATAGTGATTGATAGGCCGTCATATGCTATCGGAATTATACCGTACATCCTTACTGTCTGGGAGTCAATAAGATCCATTATTTCCTTCGAAAGTTCAAGGCCGGTCAGATCAATGACATCAGTACCCAGGCTTGTGGCGATCAGCTGAAGCAGATTTTCCTCGGTAATGATACCGAAATCCATTAGCAGGGTGGCAAACGGCTTGCCAGTCCTGTGATACTCCTCTTCTATTTCAAGAAGCTGGTTTTCAGTGCATATGTCTTCTGAAACAAGGATTCCTTTTAGGGTCTCACTTTCGGGGTCAAGCATTTTAAAAAATCCTCATAAAGGTTAATGACCTGAATTTTCATCTATGACAGTGTTTGCAAGGACTTCTGCAAGAGTGGTCGTCCCGGCGGCCGCTTTCCTGAGTCCGTCCTCGCGCAACGTCCTCATTCCCGCCTTCATTGCCGCTTCACGTATGACATTCGATGAAACTTTCTCATATATCAAATTCTGGATCTGCTCGGATATCATGAATATCTCGTAGATTCCTACCCTTCCCCTGTATCCTGCACCACCGCACTCATTGCAGCCTCTCCCTTTCATCAATGTCGCACTTTTTACAAACTCCTTGTCAAGTCCCAATATCTGCAGCTCTTCCTCATCTGGTTCGTAGGGGACGGAACAGTTCTTGCAATTCCTTCTAACAAGGCGCTGGGCCATGATGGCTTTGACGGAAGATGCTACAAGGAAGGGTTTCACGCCCATATCTATGAGTCGTGTGACTGCGCCAGGGGCGTCGTTAGTATGGAGTGTGCTGAACACAAGATGTCCTGTAAGAGATGCATTTATGGCGATTTCAGCTGTTTCCAAGTCTCGGATTTCACCGACCATGATTATGTTGGGCGCCTGGCGCAACATTGCACGGAGAGCGGCACCGAATGTGAATTTGATTATCGGATTGACTTGGACCTGGTTTATTCCTCCAAGCTGATATTCTACAGGGTCTTCGACCGTGATAATTTTACGGTTAGGGGTATTGATTGTATTTAGGAATGCATAAAGGGAAGTTGTCTTTCCGGATCCTGTGGGTCCCGTCACTAGGAAAATACCGTCAGGTAATCCTAGGATCTTAGTCACGAGTTCATGGTCGTCGCTGTAGAAACCCAGTTTTGGTATATCGAGCTGGATGCTCGATTTGTCAAGAATTCGCATGACTATACTTTCGCCATGCGTCGTCGGGATGGTGGATACGCGCAGATCGATATCCTTTCCCTCCACTTTGAGCTGGATACGTCCGTCCTGAGGAACACGCTTTTCAGATATGTCGAGTTTCGACATGATCTTAAGTCGGCTTGTGATGTTTGGCTGGAGATATTTAGGCGGACTTTCAACCTCGCGCAGGGCTCCGTCAATCCTGTACCTTACGCGATAACGCTTTTCAAGGGGCTCGAGATGGATATCACTTGCCCTCTTCTTGAAGGCTTCGATTATTATCAGGGATACAAGTTTGATGATAGGTGCATCATCTTCAACGGCCTCGCCAGGACCTCCGATTGCTCCGGCAATCTGTGTTTCAATATTTCCACCATCCATCCCTTCCAGGAATGAATCAACGCTTTCTCCTACGCTCCCGTAGTAGTGATCTGTAAGTTTTGAAATCTCCTCCTTTGATGCGACAACAGCCTCGATGTCGCATTTCAGCCTGAACCTGAGGGCATCGATGGTTTCAAGATCCGATGGGTCGCAGATAGCCACTGTAATGGTGTTCTCATGCTTCATTACAGGTATGACCTTGTATTCCTTGACGATTTCAGCCGTCATCGATTCGACTACTTCCGGGGGGATCTGATAGTCGGAAAGGTCTATGGTCTCAAGGCCATATTGCTGCGCGAGTATCGCAAGAAGTTCCTTTTCATTGATGAACTTCAATTCCTTGAGGCCGTCAAGTATGTCCATCTTGCCGCCGGAATCTGCGACCTTCTGCCATCCCTGGTCTATCTGCTCCTGCGAGAGCATGCCGGATTCTAAAAGAAGTTCAAGAGTATATTCGCTGTTCTTTGCCATTGTTCTTCAGATTCTCCGGGTTGAGGTCTACAAAAATAGCAAAACTAATTTTAAATTACAAGCGGGATATGCAAAAAGAAACACCATTATTCCGCAAGGAAATTTCCAATGTAATTAAATATAGGACGGATAGGGAAAATATAAAGGTCGATTTTAAAGAATTTTCCTTGAAGAAAAGGATTCGGACATTAATGTATTTCCCCTCGCCAGCTTAGCTCAGTGGTAGAGCTACGGTTTTGTAAACCGTCGGTCCCCGGTTCAAATCCGGGAGCTGGCTCCAGCTTTCATACACTCAATCTCCCATTTCTCCCTCCTCTTCACCTTTGGCACGGATTTGGCGATATCGTAGAAATGTTCGCCATTTATGATCCTTATTATGAGATCGACAGTTACTTCTCCTACACCGCTGATTTCCATCAGTTCCTTCCGTGAGGCGGACGTAAGAGGTTTTTCATGCTCGATCAGAGGTATGGTGGACCTTTCCAAAGCAGAGACGACAGCACCGTTTTTCCCCCTCAGCAGAAGATGAAGCTTGTATATCTTTTCAATTATTTCCTTATTTGTCATTCATCAGCATCCCAAAGTTAAAAAAAAGAGGTGTGTCATTCTCATTTGAAATAATGTGAAATTCCCGTCATGAGGAGGTGCATTCCTATTGCCGCGATAAAAAGACATAGGATTTTTGAGAGTACGAGGCAGACAGTTTTACCAAGAAAACTGTTTATAGGATCTATGAAACGGAGCATCAGCCAGGTAAAACCAAAAACCAATACCACTGAAATGGACGCAACCGCGAAGCCGTATTGTGAGAATGATATGAGGACAGTCATCATTGCGCCTGGTCCTGCCAGAATAGGACAGGCAATAGGAACTGCACCAATGTGATGGGCATCCGCTTTTTTGTCGGCTGTTACACCTTTCACGAGAGCTCCGAAGATAAGATGGTCAATTGCAATGATAAGCAGGAGCAACCCTCCTGCCGCCATCAGATCGTTGAGCGTTATCTGGAAAAACTCCGTAAGCACGTGTTCTCCAGCAAGAATGAAAACAAAGAGTATCACACCTGCAGAAAGGACTCCGATCCGGAAAGACTTGTTCCGTTCCTGCGAAGACATGTTGCCTGTAAGCTGGAGAAAAATGGGAATGCTGCCGATAGGATTGACTATGGCGAAAAGAGTAATTGTAGATTTGAGGATTTCAGACCAATCCATGGATGTCTCTCTTATTATAATTCCTGTCTATTCGTTCCCATTGCAATAATTACACCAGTTCAATATTTAAATCAGACTCATTTATTTACTTTGACAGTACTGGATTCCCATGGGATAGGATAGCCTTTCAAGAGTTTTTTTGCCTCTTCTACGGTTTGTAGCGTAAAGCTCATATT
>JANYBI010000759.1 GCA_025360875.1 Lentisphaerota bacterium | reverse complement strand
CACGGTTCTCAACTTTGCCATTCACATGGACTTGCCCGCTCCCGCAACCTTTTCCCCCGCAATTTTTGCATATCACATATCCATCCACAACTTCGACAAGGCCGCCATAGTAATAAGCTTTTTTATCCGCCAGCGCCTTTTTTAATTGTTCATCGGTCGACGGTACAAGTAGAAACGCCTTGAGATAACCGTTAACCTTTTTTAGCGCGATGCATTGCCTCGCGTCCTTGTTCGGTACTGGTTTCGCCAGAAACACTTGTTTTAATTCATTTTTAATTGTGAAGCTGATGACGCTTTCAGGCTCAAAACTTACCGAGGCATATCCCCAGTACCCTTCTAAAAATTCTGGAAGTTCCTCCTTGTTTTTTTCCATCAGGTAGCAGGCACCATCACAATACATGTAATTCCTGAAATCCTTTTTAGGATCCTTACTGGTCTGCTGCGCCGCAACAGATGCCACCAGCAACGCCCCGATAATGACCGCTAAAATTATTTTCATTTTTTTCTCCTATTGTTTAACACCGATTTGACGGCTATTTCCGAAATCTTATTTATCGGCCTCCGCCCGCATTCCCAGGATGCCACGGTATGTACGGATATTTCAAGCATCCGCGCTAGCATTTCTTGTGAAAATCCTGATTTCATTCTTATTCTTTTTAATTCATTTCCTGTCATTTTTCCTCCGCCGTGTTTTGATATAATTTATATGTACATGTACTATGTACAAGCGCTGAAATAAAAATATACGCGATTTACTCTTGCACTATTTAACCTATTGATAATAAAAGTATTAAATACATATACACCCCATCTTGTTGCACCATCCCCCCTACTTAGTATAAGGCACTCTCATGCCTTCCCGAAGGAAGAGCCCCGGCAGTTAAAGGTGTCCGTCAAATGGACGTTGTCAGACTGCCGGGGTGAAGCCTCTAGAAGAGCAGGGAAATGAACGTCGAACATTCAACATCGAACGTCCAACGTCGAATGAAGAAGTAGGGGAAAATGAACGAATTCTTAGCACAGTTTCTGGCGGCAGGCGCGGGCGGCGGAATGACCGGCGGAGTGCTGTATCTGCTCGTATCGAGCTACCTCAACCGCCGCGATGCCGAACGCGACCAGCTGGTCAATGATGTCCAGCGGCTCACCGAGACAATCCGCATCCTCAAAGACGAGCGCATCATGAAAATTGAACTGCGCGTCGAGGACCATATATCCGAGGACATGAGCCAGCGGATTTTAACCGTCGTCGAGGCCATGTCTGCCAAGCAGAGCATCATTGACACCAAGGTTGACAGGCTCAGCGAGAACAACGCCACATTGCTCGCCAATGACAGGGCCAAGAGTCTCTACATTGAGAACCTCGACAAGTCCATCCAGCGCCACAAACAGGAGAAGCACTCATGAATAACAATGTTTATACTGCTCGCCGAGGAATTCTCAAGGCGCTCAAAGAAGCTTCATCGTGCAGGATGACAGCTGAAGTCCTTGTGGAACTCAAGCTCAACACCGAACTCATGTACGCCCCGGCTGAAATGATCCGGGAAGAATGGCAGAATCTCAAGGCTCATGGCTATATCGAAGCAATTCCTGGATTTAACGGAGAATACTGCGAAATCACTAAAGTTGGTTTAGAGCAGCTCTCAATCGAATTTCCCCAGCATCCGTTCATTCATGGACCGGGAGCGATTAAGTAGGCCAGCGCTCGATGAGCGCGGCAGTATCAAAGACACATAGGCACAAAGGCACAGAGCAGATGGCAAGAGCAAGAAACAACATAACGCGGTTACCGACAGAGATTCGCATGAAAATTTGCGAACTAATCGAAGATGGCCGCACCTATGACGAAATTCGTGCCGATGAGTCTGTGGTTGAGTCCGTGAAAGTCAGTGGCCTAGGAGTTCATAATTCCAGCCTTCTTGCATATCGCGCCTCCCCGGAATTCGATGAATATAAGTCAATGCGCCGTAACTGGGGCGAGAAGCTCGAACGGCGTAGAATGGCCGCGCTCCTGGTGAACAATGAATCCGGCTCCGACAATATCGCGAAGGTCGCAAACTTCGAACTGCTGAATATCGTCCTGGAGAAGCTGCAGTCCAGCGAGCCGCTCGAAGCCAAGGAGCTCGCGTCGATCTCCACGGCCCTGGCCGCCTTCGAGCGCAACCGGATATCAGCTGCAAAGGATGATTCAAGACAGGAATTCTCCAGGCTTGAAACCGAATACCAGGCGAAGATCGCAGAGCTCTCCGCGAAGATCGCGGAACTGTCCGGTGTCAAGGCTGGAAACAAAGGGCTCTCCGAGGAAGCCCTGAAAAAGATTGAGGAAGCAGCGGGCTTGTTATGAAAATGAACATCGAACATTCAACATCGAACGTCCAACATCGAATGAATTCGTTTGTAGTCAAGCCCGCAAGGGCTGTTCTTGTTGGAGTTCACAGCTTTAGCGTGGCATTTGAATTTATAAACGAATGTGAAGCGGCAGGGATCCAATGAAAAAAACGCCCAAAGAAAAATTTATGGGAATGGCTAAAATACGCCCTGCAAAGGACACCCTGCTGCTTCCTTATCAGGCTAAGTGGGTCAACGACATGTCGCTTATCAAGCTGGCCGAGAAGTCGCGCCAGATAGGCTGGTCATGGGCGGACTCCTATGCACTTGTCCGCCGTAAGGCGAAGGCCGACGCCCAGCTTGATGCATGGATCAGCAGCCGCGACGAAATCCAGGCGCGTCTCTTCCTTGATGACTGCGTGAAATTCGCAAAGATTCTGGAGATCGGTGCGGAAGACCTTGGCGAACAGGCAATTGACAAAAAGGGAAATACCGCCTTTATCCTGCGCCTGGCAAACGGCCTCAAGATAAACTCGATGTCTAGCAATCCTGACGCACAGGCGGGCAAGCGCGGCGACAGAACTCTTGACGAGTTTGCGCTTCATCCGGATCCGCGTAAGCTCTACACTATCGCATATCCCGGAATTACCTGGGGCGGCCAGTTCGAAATCTTCTCGACACACCGTGGCAGCGCGAATTTCTTTAATGAGCTTGTCCGCGAAGTCCGCGAAAAAGGCAATCCGAAAAATATTTCCCTTCACCGTGTCACCCTCCAGGACGCGCTTGACCAGGGATTCCTCTACAAGCTCCAGTCCAAGCTTCCGAAAAATGATCCGCGCCAGGAGATGGATGAAGCGGAATACTTCAATTTCATCAGGTCAGGCTGTGCCGACGAGGAGAGCTTCCTCCAGGAATACATGTGCGTTCCAGCCGATGACAATTCCGCGTTCCTGACATACGACCTCATCGCCTCCTGCGAATACCGCGAGGGAGCGGACGAGGTCCGTGACATATCTCTAGAAGAAATAAAAAATCCGCTGTTCGTGGGTGTTGACGTGGGCCGCAAGCATGACTTGACGGTTATTTCCGTGATGGAACTTGCCGGAGGCAGGTATCTCACCAGGCGGATGATTGAGCTGAAGAATGCGAAGTTCGCAGCCCAGGAAATGGCGCTCTATGAAATCCTTTCCCTGCCTAATATGCGCCGATGCTGCATAGACAATACCGGCATCGGCATGCAGCTGGCCGAACGCGCCCAGGACAAATTCGGGAAATACCGCGTCGAGCCTGTGACCTTCACCGGCCCTGTGAAAGAGGAGCTTGCATATCCGCTCAAGGCCGCGTTCGAGGACGGCAATATCAGGATACCGTTCGACAAGTTCCTGCGTGCCGACCTCAGGGCAATCAAGAAGATGACTACGGCGGCAGGCAATGTGCGGTTTGCAGCGGACAGCGGCCCGGACGGTCATAGCGATCGCTTCTGGAGCCTGGCACTCGCCCTCCATGCCGGAAAAGGTGAAAACAACGGCCCGTGCGCCGGAGAGTCCGCTGGATCCGATCGGTCTGATACGTCTGCTCAGTCCGACCGTGGCTATTCCAGGCCGAACAATGATGATGAGCTGGTAACAAACGAATCCTGGAGATACTGAAATGATTTACGATAACTTCGGAAAACCTATAGAAGAAACGCCGGTGAATGCAAGGATTCCGGTAGGCATGAACGTATTCCCCGAAGCTTCGGACCGCTACACTTCCGATGCATCTAGGGCGTTGACACCTTCCAAGGTCGACATGATCCTTACTGCCGCCAACCAGGGCGAGACTTCCGAGCAGTGCAAATTATCCCTTGAGCTTGAAGAAAAGAACCATGACGTTGCGCATTGCATGGAAACGCGCAAGAATGCTGCCCTGGGCGTTCCATGGACCATCGAGCCGGGTGACGACACTCCCGCCGCAAAAAAGGCCGCAGAAGACCTCAAGAAGGCTCTTGATGTGGCAGGCAATGGGAACAAGCTGGACACTTTCAGGGATCTCTGCTCTGATATGCTTACCGCGATAATCCCGGGATTCGCAGTCTCTGAAATTATCTGGAAGCCCGGCGGCGAAATAGCCGGATTCAAATATATCGATCAGCGCCATTTCACATTCCGCTCCGGCAGCATGAGGCTGATGACTACGGGAGAACCGGACGGCGTTGAACTTCCCCCTCGTAAATTCATTGTCAACCAGTACCGCAGGCGCGGCTCGAATATAGCAAGGGGCGGACTGATCCGGCCTCTCGCCTGGCTGCACTGCTTCCAGAACCTGAACTTCAAGGACCTGCTACGTTTCATCGAGCGCTACGGTATGCCCTTCACCGTGGCGAAGGTCGACAAGGATTCCTGGGACAATGAGCGCAATGCGTTGAAGGCGCTGATCCGCAACTTCGGCCCTGACGGCGGCGGAGTCTTCACCAGGGCAGTTGAAGTTGAACTTCTCCAGGCGTCAGGCAATACCGGCGATGTCTATTTCAAGCTGCTTGAATATGTCGGCGCGGCAATAGCCAAAATCATCCTCGGACAGACCGCATCATCAGGAGACAGCAGCGGTCTTTCAAAGGGCGATTCGCAGAGCAAAGTCCGCCAGGATATCCTGGAAGCCGACTGCGCCACTCTCGCCGCTACTCTGAATTCCCAGCTCTCCACTCCCTGGTCTGTGTTTAATTGCCCTACCGGCACCGCCTCACCGAGGGTTGTTTTCCATCCGGAGCCGAATGAGGATAAAAAAGCGGCTGCAGAAACTGTGAAGATTCTGTATGAATCCGGACTTGAAGCTGATGAGACTGAGATGTCCGAGAAATTTGGAATGAAGCTCACACGCCGTGCGGTTGCAGCTCCAGTCGTAAATGGAGGGGCGAGCTTGCCGAGTCCGATTGCCGATTCCACCGCGTTTTCCGCTGAAGGTAGGGCGTCTCTCGCCGAGAGCGCCGCTCCCTCTGATACTATCGCCTCCAACGCTCTTGCGAAGTTCGCAGGCGATGCAGGCAAATGGGCCGGTGACTTTGCGAAAACCGTTGCGAATCTCGCGGAAAAAGGCACGCCCGAGGAGATAGCGGCTCTTTCCGCCGACAAGAAGCTGCCAGGGCTTTTCAACACACAGGCGCTTGCTTCCGCAATTGAGAACACTGTGTTCGCGTCAGCTGCGGCTGGCGCTGCCGGCAGGATGGAAGAATTGAAGATACGGAGCGGGAAGAAAAATAGAAAGTAGACTTAAAACTTAAAACTTGAGACTTAAAACTGATGGTAGAATTAACACAGCCTATGACTTTCGAAGCCGCCAACAAGTGGCTGAAATCCCGTGTACAGGTCCCGACCGGCCTGGGAAGCCGCGAGCTTGCGCTGTCAAAGGATTTCTCCACTAAAGTCAAGGCGCATTCGTTCTTCTCCGCGAAGGTCGCTGAGGAGAATGTGCTTTCCCGCCTGAGAAGTATCTCCGATGAATTCTCCGCGGGAAACATGAATCTCGCTGAGGCCCGGACCGCAATGAAGGAATTCCTCTACGGGGAAGGTTATCAGCCAAATGATGTATCCTCCCAGGACAAGCCTCCTGCGGGTGTTTCCGAGGAGAGCTGGAAGGGGGCGAAGGAAATTACAAATATCGCATCCACAGCCAGGCTGAATCTTGTCTTCAGCCAGAATGCTGCAA
Organism: Lentisphaerota bacterium; assembly: GCA_025360875.1. Taxonomy (GTDB): domain Bacteria; phylum Verrucomicrobiota; class Lentisphaeria; order Victivallales; family GWF2-50-93; genus GWF2-50-93. The sequence goes on along the minus strand of JANYBI010000759.1, from coordinate 1,661 downwards.
TGGCGAACGCCGTAGGGCAGAGGGAAGTCTCGATGGATCCGGCTGTCAAGGAACGCTGGCCATATTTCCGGTATATCACCGGCCCGAACCCAAGGGATGAGCACGCGGCCCTTGACGGCCTTGTTTTGCCCAAGGACGATCCCTTCTGGTCCACGCATACTCCGCCCTGGGACTACAACTGCAACTGCGATATTGAGGACTGCGATGAGGAAGAAGCCCAGGAATACGGCGGTATCTCCCAGGCTGTCCAGGCAAGCGACAATTCTTTCAAGATTGACAACAATGGCAAGTTTGCGAACATCGCGGATTCCCAGAGCGGTTTCCTGTTCGACGTGACAGAGGCTTTCAAAACAACACAGGAAGAATAATGAAAAACTTCGACATGCTGAAATCCAAATTCAAGGGCAATACGATCGCCCTGGGGATATTCGAACTGGCTGATAACGGAGAGAATGATCAACCGATCGAACGTGATGCCTCCGGTATTCCGGTGGCATGGCGGCTTTTCAGGCTGGGTGCGAACAGCATCACACAGGGCGGGCAGAATATTATTCTGGATTTCACCTCTGAAATTTTCGATATGATAATCGGGTATTTCCTGGAGAAGGGCGAGAAGATTCCGCTTGACTCAAAACATTTCCTCTTCCATCTCGCGGAGAAGTTCGGCGTTGAGGAATCCGAGCTGTTGAACTTCCTGCCAGACGGCATGGGCACGTTTGGTTTCGGTTCCCTGGAGAAACGCCCTGACGGGCTCTGGATCCGGGACGTCGAATACGTGCCTATTGCACGCCAGCTGATGGCCGAGCATATCCTCCAGTATTTCTCGCCGGTACTGCGCGGCCTGCTGGATGGCCGGTACCGCATCACGAGCGTCACCTTCGAGAATGAACCCGCCCTGAACAATCTCGACGCCATTGCCGCTTCCGCGGAATGTAGCACAGGCATCTTGCCTGTGAGTGTTTTTGAACTCCAAGGCAAACTGGATGCGCTCGCGGCATCCGCTGACATAAGAAGAAACAACCAACAAAAGGAGAAAGAAGTGAACAAGCTTCTTATCGCACTCGCCGGGCTCCTGGGAATGGATTCCATATCCCTCGGAGCGGACAAGGATGCGCCGGAAGGCGTCATCGAGAAAATCACAAACCTCAAAACCGAAGTCACAGGCCTCAAAGCCTTGAAGCAGAAAGTTTCAGACTTCACCGGAGCGCTGAAAGACAAGCTCGCCCTGGGAGCCGACGCGGACCTCAACGCGGTACAAGGTAGGATTCTCGGACTTATCGAAAAGGCCGGGCAGGCAGACCAATACAAGGCGCGTGCCGATGCGCTTGAACTCTCGGCGGAGAATGAAAAACGGGTAAAACTCATCGAACAGGGCAAAGCCGAAGGCAAGCTCTCAAATAAGATGATTGCCGGGGAATGGCTGAAAAACATGGATTCCGTGGCCCTGGCTGCGTTTTTGAAGGATCAGGATGTAGTTATCCCACCCGGGCAAATAAACCCTGAAACTCTCGGCAATCCCGATGCGATCGCCATGAGCGCCGCAGATGATCAGGTTTGTCTGCAGCTCGGAATCAGCAAAGAGAAGTTCCTCGCAACAAAGAAGGCCCTGGCGAAATAGTAGCACAGGCATCTTGCCTGTGAAAAGTTCCAAGGATGCATGA
>JANYBI010000749.1 GCA_025360875.1 Lentisphaerota bacterium | reverse complement strand
GGTACAGTTCCATTTCAAGCCGTGCGTAACTGTCAGTTTGCGAATTTCGCAGAGTTCGGTTTCAGCCTGGCGGGGGGTCTTGTAGAATATGAATCGTCCGCCCGGCTTAAGCATGGGCCGTGTCTCATTGTAGATCTCCATGGATGTTGAAACCGCCCTCGCGGTTATCAGGTCGAACCTGCGTTTCCATTCTTTCCTGGCCGCCATCTCCCGTGCCCTGACAGTTTCGACTGAGAAGTTTTTCAGTTTCAGGAGAGCCGACGCGCGTCTCATGAAATCGGTCTTCTTATGTGTCGATTCCACGGCGGTAATGTGAAGGGCGGGAAATGCGCATGCCAGGACGATCGAAGGAAATCCCGGTCCAGCCCCGATGTCCGCCACCTTCAGCCGGCCCAATGCGATTTCAGGGAAAAATTTTGCAATATAGAGGCAGTCGATCACATGCTTGATCCAGAACTCTTCAGGACTTGTGAGCCGGGTGAGATTGTATTTCTCGTTCTCTTCAGAAAGATATCTGTGGAAATCCATCATTGCTGATTCGAACACGGCATGGTCCGGGATTTTGAAAGAAAGTATGATGTCCCTGATTTCCATAGCCGGGGGAGTGATTTGTTCCATAAGGAAGCATGCCTCTTCATTTGCGGGCTAAGTGTATCAGCCCGTAGGTTATATAGGATATTGAAAAGAGGGAGAGCATGCAGATCGTGGAATACTTCCACTTGTCTGATTTTGAGACGGCTCTTATCATGTCGCGCAGCAGATGTGGTTTGCCGCAGAGCACGATCCCGAAAGTCCCCATAGCGAAGCAGAGCAGTGAGAAGTAGGGCTTGCACGGAGTTTTGAGTGCAAATGAGTCGTGGAGGAAGTAATGTGCAAACAGGATGAACATTCCACCCAGGGCCCTTGAGAAGAGGTAGTCCAGGAGCATATAGCCGATCCAGGTGCAGAAGATCGCGGTTGGAAACAGATAGAAATGCATTGACGACGGCACCAGGGGTCTTGCATGGAATACGCACCAGAAAAATCCCAGGCCGGCGATTGCGGCACCGAGAATCCGCTGCCTCGGAAGCTTTTCATGGGAAGAGATGTTCTTGTCATTGGTCCTATATGTCCAGATGGCTGCCGCCAGGAAAAAAAATCCTGCAAGGACAAGACTGGCGGCAAATAGGTTTTCAGTGTTTGGCATGGGTAATAATCCGGATGCGTTGGTTTTGAAAGCCTTCAATTTATCCGCTAATACCGATTATGAAAGTCATTTAAACAACAATCAACTGGAAAAAGTGGGCTTGGGAATATAGATTTCATTGTTTTTCTGACAGGATTACAGGATTTACATGATAGGAGTTGGAGTATTGATGGTTTTTTATCCTGCACCATCCCGTTATCCTGTCAAAATATCTTGATTGCATAGGAAATGAAGCAATGCTGAAACTCGGAGTAAATATTGATCATGTGGCGACGCTTAGACAGGTTCGGAAAGCTGTATTCCCTGATCCCTTGGAAGCCGCCCTCATCTGCCAGAAAGCCGGAGCCCATGGGATAACCGCCCATCTGCGCGAGGACAGGCGCCATATTCAGGATTGCGACATGAAGCGGCTTGCGGCGAAGGTCAGGAGACTGAACATGGAAATGGCGGTCACGGACGAGATGGTCCGGATTGCCACTAAACTCAAGCCTGTCAACTGCTGCCTCGTGCCTGAAAAAAGACAGGAGCTGACCACTGAAGGCGGTCTTGACGTTATAGGAAGTTTCGGCAAAATACGTTCAGCTGTGAAAAAGCTCCAGCGTGCGGGGATTAAGGTCAGCTTGTTCATCGATCCCGACAAGGATCAGGTTGAGGCTTCGCGTGAAAGCGGAGCTGAATTCATAGAGCTTCACACTGGCGCTTATGCCGACAGCAGCGGAAGGCGGGCCCTTTCGGAATTGAAGAGACTGGTCGCAGCAGCCGTATTTGCGCATAAGATAGGTGTGAATGTCAACGCCGGACATGGAATCAATTATGACAATATCCGGGGAATACTTGATATTCCCCATCTGCATGAGCTCAATATCGGACATAGCATAGTTTCCAGGGCCGTGATTGCAGGGATGTCCGATGCGGTTTCAGAAATGCTTGAACTTATGGGGAAGTATAGGAATTGAACAGACGTCAATCGCCAGTCCAGCTGACGAAGACGGAAGACTTGAAACAGAGATATATTGATTGAATGAAAGGGATATTAACATGGCGGCACAGAATAGCATGATACATGACGTCCTTGATCTTGGTGTGAATTCCAGGGCTTCCGACTGGCATATAAAGGAAGACGCGCCCATAACTATCAGGATTGACAGCAGGCTTGTCGATACTGATATGGTGGCTACCAAGGAATTCATGAACAAGACTGTTCAGGCGATGGTCAGTACTGACGATTTGAAGCGCAAGCTTGCTGAAAGGGGAGACGTCGACCTTTCATTTGTGGAGGAGGGCGTTGGGCGATTCCGCGTGAACATCCACAGGCAGCGCGGCATGCTTTCGATAGCCATGAGGCACGTTAAGAGGAATATCCTTTCGATCGAGGAACTGGGTGTCCCCCAGAACGTCAAGAGGATTGCAGAATCCGAACGCGGAATAATTATCGTCAGCGGAACGACCGGTTCCGGAAAATCAACTACACTGGCGTCCATAATCGAATATATCAACCAGAATTTCAGGAAGCATATAATAACGGTTGAAGATCCGATAGAATATGAGTTCCAGGACAAGGAGTCGATAATAGAGCAGCGTGAGATCGGACTTGACACCATCAATTTTGAGAGCGCGCTGGTCCATGTCCTCCGCCAGGATCCTGACGTGATAATGATCGGTGAAATGCGCGACAAGGAAAGTTTTGATGCGGCATTGCAGGCTTCAGATACCGGGCATCTTGTGCTCACAACACTCCATGCCACGAACTCATCGCAGGCCGTGAACCGTATCCTCGACTTTTATGACAGGGTTGAGCAGGATGCGATCAGGGGGGCCCTGGCAATCAATATCAGGTCGATAATGTGCCAGAGGCTCATCCGGCGCGCCTTTGGCGGGGGAGTCATTCCAGGTCTTGAAATACTGATAAACACCCCGATCGTAAGGAAGTTGCTTGAGGAGAACAAGATTGACAAGCTCCATGCAGCCGTTGAGACAGGCAGGGAGGACGGCATGCAGTCCTTCAACCAGTCACTGCTCGGTCTTGTGAACGAAGGGCTGATTACCGAAGAAGATGCCCTGAAGATGGCCAGCAACCCTGAGTCCCTTAAGATGAATCTCAAAGGGATATATCTCGATTCCAGGGCGGAAATTCTGGGGTGAGTCCCCCGGAGCTTGAACTATGGCAAAGAAGGTGTCAGTTGCCGGGTGTCAGTGTTCAGGAGGAAGAAATACATGAAAGGAATTTACAATCTTTTGGTATGATTTTCTTTCCTGAAACCCGACACCTGACACCTTTGGCAATTTTGGCGATTTTGCGGTTGCCACATAATAAATATGACCGTAACACGTATTATAAAGTAGAGAGGTATGATTAGATGAATCTGACAATGTGCAAGAGTAAGATTCACCGGGCTGTGGTGACAGAGAGCATTCTCGATTATGAGGGGAGTCTTGAGATCGATATGGACATAATGAAGGAGGCCGGAATTTATCCGTACGAGAAGATACTTGTGGTAAACGCCTCCAACGGACAGAGATTTGAGACATATGCGATACCGGGCAAGGCTGGAACTAGGAATTTCAAGGTGAACGGTGCGGCGGCCCACCGCGCAAGTCCGGGTGACACGATAACGGTGATGTCTTTCGGGATATGCACCGAGCAGGAAGCGAAGACGATATGTCCGAAAGTTGTAATAATGAACAGCAAGAATGAGATTATCGGAAGAAAAGGCAGGTCACCTCTGGCGGATCAGTGAGTAAGAAAAATTCGAAGCTCGAAGTACGAAAGCCGAAACAAATTCGAATTTCGAAGTTTTAAAATTAAAATATT
>JANYBI010000681.1 GCA_025360875.1 Lentisphaerota bacterium | reverse complement strand
CACGGTTTGGTCTATGGGGTGAGCCTGAAAAGTCGTAACTCGTTGCGGCACAGTGGGTTTACTCTAATAGAACTGTTGGTGGCCGTGCCCGCTATAGCTGCCCCGCGACTGCGGGGAGCGACCGTGTCCCCCATAGCTCCTTGGCGACGGGGGACGGCGAGAGTAGCTCGATTCACTTTAATCGAGCTGCTCGTGGTCATCGCCATAATAGGGATTCTCATCGGACTTGTCGCACCCGCATTGAACAAGGTCAAGCAGAAGGCGAACAGCACGAAATGCCTGAACAACCTCCATAACATCTCGCTCGCATTCCAGGGTTACCTGTTGAGCTCAGGCGACATCATGCCGGTTGCGGCAAACATGCCTGGACATCCCGAGACCAACCTCAGCAACGATCCAAGAATCGCCGACGTGCTCTCCTCCGAGCTCCAGAACAATACGGCTGTATTCCAATGCCCATCGGATACCGCGCTGGCCGACAGCGGCCAGACTTATTTCGCCATGGAAAGCTCCAGTTATGCCTACGAAAGCGATCGTCTTGGAGGAAGGAAGCTGGACAGGTCTTCACGGCCGCCTGCATCAAATCCGGTAATGCATGACTATATTTGCTTCCATGGAATACCAAACACGCCCGGAGCCATGAACTATATAATGGCCGACTGGCATGTCGGCGACCTGGAATAGGAGAAAATGAAATGAACAAGAAGTTTTTTATCAGTGTGCTGGTACTGCTTATGGCCATATCCGGCGTATTGGCATATTTCAAATATTATTCCGAACCTGTGCTTCCAGATCCTAAGGATCAGAAACCGGTGGACATCGCAAAGCTGATGGCGTCACCTGATTTCTCCAAGCTTTCCTCCAATACAAAGGACAAATACCTTGAAAATCTGATGAATCAGGATAAGACCAGGGAAATTTTTTATTCGTCTGAGGGTATGACCGACGATCAGAAGAAAAACCTGAGGGAGAATATGAGGTCTGTCTTTGAGATTAGGATGAAAAAGACCGTTGATGAATACTTCGCGCTGACTCCTGACAAGAGGGAGGAATACCTCGACAAGAAAATTGACGAGATGGCGGAGAGGTTCGCAGAAAGGCAGAGGGCGGCTGAAGCACAGGGTGGCTCCGGCAATCCGCCCGGACCTAGCGCATGGGGTCCTGGCGGAGGGGGAGGAGGACCTCCCGGACAAGGTGGTGGCGGTGGAAGACGTCAGGGACCGTCGGTCCAGCAGGTGAAGAGCCGGATAGAGACTACCGATCCACTGGTAAGGGCACAGGGCGCCCAGTTCCGAAAGGATATGAGGGCAAGAATGGAACAGCGCAGAAGCAATTAATAACCAAAATAGAATTAAACGAAGGAGATTATCATGAGAAAAATGACTGCTGTGTTGATGTCGGGCTGTATTTTATCGGGAGCTTTGTTCTTAACTGCCAGTTCAGTTCTCGGCCAGGCTGAAAATAAGCCTGATGCGAAGGCTGACAAGGATCAGATTGGAGCTCCCAAGAATCCTGCAGATGATCAGGGAGCGCGCCAAGGCGGAGGACAGAGACAGCAGGGACCGCGGAATTTCGATCCTCAGAAGATGCAGCAGCAGATGATGGACAACATTAAGGAAAGCATTGTTGCCACGGACGAAGAGTGGAAGGTCATACAGCCATTGCTGGAAAAGGTAATGACCATGACACGTGAACTCCGATCACAGGGGCGGATGGGATTCAGGGGCGGCAGGGGCGGACCTGGTGCAGATGCCGCTGCACAGCAGCCCACAAGTGAAATCGGGAAATTGATACAGGCTCTCAAAACAACCTTGGATAATTCAAAATCCACCCCTGAGGAAATAAAGGCCAGCCTGAGCGCAGTGCGCGAGGCCAAGAAGAAGTCCGAACAGGATCTTGCAAAGGCCAGGGAAGAGCTGGTCAAGGCATTAACTCCGCGACAGGAGGCGAGGCTTGTGCAGTTGGGAATAATTGACTGACCCAGCTTTGGGGAATTTCTAAAATTATGGAGCACGGATCCTCTCACCGGGGAAACGCCCCTTATTTGAAGGAGCCTATGGATAAGTCGGAAGAAGCCGTATCTCTACAATTTCAGGAAAAGATTCAGGATGCCGGAAAGCAAAAACTCCGCTGGCTTCCACTTTTCCTGTTAATTGTCCTGCTGGCTTCCTATTCCTTCTTTCTAGGCCATTACTATTCGCCTGCAATAAGTCATCCTGACTCCAACGGATACTGGGCCCAGGGCACCTTGATCGCACAAACGGGACAGGCGACATTCCATCCTGAATTACCGGTGCAGTACATCGGAATGCACTGGCTCGTAACTGATTCAGGTCTGTTTGTGAGCCGATACTCTCCCGGACTCCCTTTGCTTGTCGCGGCGGTCTCCTCAATCTCCGGACCTGAGTCAAGCGTTCTTATAAATCCATTTCTGGCTGTCCTGACACTGCTTGGGGTCTTCCTTCTGACACGCTCGCTCATAGGTGCCGGCTGGGGATTATTGGCATCGCTGGTTTTAGCCCTGAATCCCGTATTCAATACCCATGCCCTGAACTCCATCTCCCATATGGCTGTTGCTGCTCTGCTGGTATGGGGGATATATCTTCTTGTGTGCTGGGTGGAACACGGGCGGCTTATTGAAGCATTTGGCGCCGGACTGCTTCTCGGCTGCATTCCGGCGGTACGTTATCCGGAGGCAGTCTTCTGCCTGGGAATTGCAGTCTTCCTTATCTGTCATTGGCGCGCCCGGCAACACATATGGCTCCACTACATTGCCGCCATCGGAGGCGCGCTTGTTCCGATAATACCCCTGATGATACGGAACCAGCTGACATTCGGCGCGTTCTGGAAGACGGCATATTCCATCACACATGAACAGACCGGCTTCGGATGGAATTACTTCCAGCAGCACTGGCTTCAATATATACAGAACCTTCTTGGGGACGGAATGGGAGCCATGCTGCCGTTGGCGATCATAGGAATTGCCCTCATGATAAGCATTCCCCCGAAACTGCTCCCTGATGAGAAAATCGCCGTTCAATCCCGCATCATCCGTCCATTTGGCCTTCTGATGGCGCTGCTCATTGTGCCGTCAATTGTGTTATACATGACTTACTATTGGGATGGAATGGGAGGCGCCGCAGGAAGTTTGAGGTTCCTCCTTCCATTGTTCCCCCTATTCTCCATAGCTGCAGCATGGACTCTCTGGTTCATGACCCGGAGTCTGGACAGAACATCGCGAACTGCAGCCGTTTCCGTGATTTTGCTGATCTATGCCCTCTGGGGAATCCCTTCAAGCATACAGCAATGCCGTACGCTTGAATACCAGCATCAGATCCTGTCACAAGCCACCGCCGCACTGCGCAAGGATGTGCCTGCAGGATCCGTCGTCATGGCGAATGAAGGAATATTGCAGCATCTTGATTTCATCCGCGCATGGCGGCTGGCGGATCCTGTTCAATTTTCAAGAGGGACGAGGCAGAATCAGCCCGGAGAGGCTGAAGATGATACACCTCGACCCAGACAGAGCGGCAAGCTCAAATCCCTTATGGCGAAATATGAGGGCCTTTCAGGTCAGGCCTTGACACAGGCCCTTGGAGAAGACATCCGCAAATGGGCGGCTGGAGGAACTGTCTATTTCATCGGTACGGAAACCGAGTTGCAGAACATGTCCGACACTTATTTCAGAAAACAGAAATATTCAATTGTCGAAAAGATAGAACTCCCCGAAGCTCCCAAGGATATGACCATGCAGAGAAGAGGCGGAGGTATGCGCAGACCGGGCAACATGGCGCGAATGCCACCCGCTGGCGGTCCTCCGGATATGCAGGGACCTGGAAGGAACAACGGTTTTTTCAGGAGAATGCAGGGAGGCGGTCCTCCGGGAGGCGGAGGCATGGGCATGTTCTCATTTCAAGGGGAGAAAAATCTTGTAATTGCAAAATGGGAAGACTCTGACAGCAATTTGAAATCGAATTCTGCGGAAGATCTGCCCAATACCACAAAGTGATTTCCCCTTGCGAATTCACATGGGGCAATATAGGTTAAGCGCATTATGAAACAGGTAATCCTATATTCCCTCTATGTGGCGGCCGGCGGTCTGATCGGAGCTGTCACAAGATATCTTTTCACCCTGGCGTTCGTCAGATATTCAATTTCCTTTCCTGCAGGAACTTTTGTTTCGAACATCGTGGGCTGCTTCGTCATAGGATTAATAATCCAGATCGCCACTGGTACCGAGATACTTTCGCCTGAGGCGCGCCTGTTCCTGGCGACCGGATTCTGCGGCGGACTTACAACAATGTCCTCATTCGTGTATGAGACTTCGCAATTTGTGAACGACGGTGAATACTACCACGCCTCAGTCTATTTGTTCCTTACGCTTATCCTGTCGTTTGCGGCATTCTTCTCGGGCTGCATAATAGTCAAACTAATAATGCGATACGGAGGCCATCATGGAACTTAAAGGAACGGCGAAGCTTCTCAGGATATTTTTCGGCGAATCGGACAAGGTGAGCCATACGCCTCTCTATGAAGTAATAATCAAGGAGGCCAGGACTGCCGGTCTTGCAGGAGCGACCGCCTGGAAAGGTGTCATGTCCTATGGCAAAAGCTCGAGGATCCGCACATCCAAGATACTCGATCTGTCGATGGATCTCCCGATAATCCTGGAGATCGTCGATGAGGAGGAGAAGATAAACAAGTTTCTGCCAGTGCTCCACGACCTCTTTGAAAAATCAAAATGCGGCGGCCTGGTGACAATTGAGAAAGTCGACATCATAAAGTATACGAATGCATCTGGCAATTAGATCTGGAACCAATGCCGCAGGATGAAGGATGGATGGATCATTTAAATGGACTTAATAATATGCAACCTGCGGATACCCGTTGAGAAAGACGGGATAGATGAATATATAAAAGCAGCTTCCCGGAAACTGGAAATCAGCGCGGAAACCATAAAATTCTCCAGGATACTCAGCAAGACACTTGATATTGCAGACAAAGATCAGTTCTACTACGATATCTCCATTGTTGTAGAGGTCCCCGATGATTTTTACTTCAAGGATAATTTTTCCGTATTCACGGAAAAATTAAAGCCTTCTAAGAAAGCTAAAACTCCAAAGGAAAGACCGATAGTAATAGGTTTCGGTCCTGCCGGCATGTTTGCCGCCCTTGAACTTGTCAATCACGGAATAAGGCCTTTGATATTTGAAAGAGGCAGGAAGATCGAGGAGCGTTCACTGGATGTCCAGAGATTTATCCTGGAAAGGAAGCTGGACCCTGAATCCAATATCCAGTTCGGCGAAGGGGGAGCAGGTTCATATTCGGATGGAAAGCTGTTTTCCAAACTGAGAAACAATTCGGAATATGCGGACAGGGTGCTGGACACTTTCATAGAATTCGGCGCTCCAGAAGAAATAGCTTATGTCGCCAAGCCCCACTTAGGTACCGATGTACTATGTAAAATCGTTTTGAACATGAGAAACCATATCCTCGACAGGGGCGGTGAAATATTCTATGGTTCGAAAATGACTGACATGCTGATATCGGACGGAAAACTCCATGGCGTTGTGATAAACGGAGAGAAAGAATACACGTCTCAGCTAATCTATCTTGCGGTGGGGCATTCCGCCCGTGATACGTTTGAAATGCTCCACGGAAAAGGCGTAGCCCTCGAGCAGAAACCTATTTCTGTGGGTGCCAGGGTGGAACATTCCGCCGACATCATCAATCTAATAAGATATGGCCGCAAATACAGCGCTTTCCCTGGCATAGGCGCCGCCACATATTCTTTCAACTGCACTGACAGGAACACCAAAAGGGTAGTCACCACATTCTGCATGTGCCCCGGAGGCGAAGTGGTAAATGCATCATCTGAAGAAGGAATGCTGGTTGTGAACGGCATGAGCTACTCGGCCAGATCATCTCCATTTTCAAATTCGGCGCTAGTTGTCTTATGCCGTACGGAGGATTATAAATCAGCGCATCCGCTGGCCGGTGTTGAATTCCAGAAGGAGATCGAACGTAAAGCTTTCAATGTTGCTGGCGGCCGATGGGCGGCGCCTGCGCAGAATCTGATGGATTTCCTGTGCGGAAAGACTTCCTCATCCTTGAATGGGAATTCGTTCAAGATGGGGACCGCAGCCGTCAATATGCATGAGATATTCCCGGAATTCGTATGTGAATCTCTTGTCAATGCGTTCAACAGATGGAAACCTGACTATCCTCTGTTTGTTTCGGAACATGCCATATTGCTGGGCGCGGAAACAAGAACTTCCTCGCCTGTAAGAATCAAACGGAATGAAAAGTATGAATCGGTAAATATCCGAAACCTCTATCCGATAGGGGAAGGCTCGGGTTATGCCGGCGGAATAACCAGTTCCGCCGCCGATGCCTTGAAGTCCGTGGAAAGCAGTCTGCAGTCATGGAATACCTAGTGCTCCGGAAGATCACTTGTCGAGGACAGAAAGATTGTTCTTTACAAGCAGGACGCTTGATATGGCCTTCAGGTTGTCTATCGATATTCCGGCCTTTTCCATAAAATTCCTGATCATGATCTGCTCAACGCGATGGTATGACTCGTCTCGCATCGCTATCTCCACCAGATTGGCGAGAATGCAGAGCTTCTGGTTCTCGTCGAGTCCGACCGAAAATTCGAAGAGCTGGTCCGGGGTATGGGATTTATAATACTTCAATGCCGGCTGGAGAACTGCGTCGTTCCCGGAGAATATCTGGAGGATATATTTGTCCTCCTCCTCGCTGACAACACCGTCGGCTGACGCCACATACATCATTGCCGCGGCCAGGAACTGCAAGGGTGTCAGAGGGGATTTTACAGCAGGAACGGCAGAATGTTCCTGGATTCCTGTCGGCATCTGTATCCCGTCTTTCTTCTGTTCGCGAACTGACGTGTCTGGCTGCTGCGGTTCAGGGACAACAGCATCTGCCGGTTTCGCATTCTTGAAATTTTCAATCAGGGTTTCGAGATCCCTGACTTCAGAGCTGGAAAACTTGAGGGAGTACGGCTTGCCGTCCATGTCGATGTCCAGGAACGAATTGAATTTGTCCTTTCTCAATTCCAGCTTGGAGATTTCAGCTCCAAGTTTTCCTGCAAGCTTCAGAAATGAATCTTCCCCGGCTTTCCTTATATAGATGAAAAGGCGTTCTCCGCATGCAACCACATAACCTTCTCCGGGCTCTCCTGAAATATTTCCATTGGTCCTGGTCGCAAAAAGCGGAATCTTGTCGACAATTCCGGCAAAATCGTTTTTTACTTTTTCAGGAAGGAATGAGATATTCATATTTTTCTCCTTGAAAATTCCATTTTCTACGGATAAAAATAAATATTGAAGAACACAAATACTACTATATCTTAATCTAACAGGGGCACACTCCAAAATCAAACTGAAAACGCATATGGACACAAAGACTGACAAGGACATACAGGTAGTAAAAGCTGAGCCCGTGGAGATCCAAAAGGCGCAACTGCAGCCTGAATTCCCCGAGATCAGGAAGTCCGGACTCAATCTCCATCCGATGAGCGGACTTCTGATCCTGTTCCTGGACTATGCATTTTTCATGGAGGAAATAACCATAATAGCCCTTCCTTTCACATGCATACTTGCTTTCGTCCTGAGCTTCGTAGGCGTCTTCCTGATCCAGAAATATATTGATGAGGAAAATACCGGCAGGGCTGTTGCAAAGGCGTTCTTCGGCGGAGTTGTCACGGGTATCCCAACCCCTCTCTTCGGAACGGTCTTCGGCACCATGATCCTTGTGATATCAGGACTTTCGTTCCTTAAGCGGAGATAATACTGCGCATCACTCAAGCAGCAGGTACATCCCGTTCGGCGGAGGGGTCACGGTAAGAGTTGCACCGCCTGCAACAGCTTCCACCTTGGTATCTGAGGGATAGAAGTTGGCATCCAGAAGCGTCGCCTTTTTGAGTTTTCCGTTCCTGATACTCACGGACATATCGGTGTTCCATACGTTCCACGGATAGCCTCCTGTATCGTCAATTCGTTTCCCCTTGAACGACGTCTTGCCGTCGCGGGACTTGAAATCCACTCCATCCGTCTCCTTCCAGCCATAGGGCCGGCAGCGGGTGGTGATCTGCAACAGGATCTTCGCGGACTCCGTAAGCGGCTTGCCATCCATGGACACTGCAAGCACCGTGGCGTAGTCGTTCTTCGGCTTGATAGAGATCGCTCCAAGCTTGATCTCTCCGACCTTGGCGAGATATCCAGTGGCGCCCTGGGCTGCAGGCGCGTTCAAGGTACAGACGCCATTCCCGTAGTCGAGAAGGATTTCGCCCGTAGAGCTCTTCACTGTCTTCTTTCCATTGTCTATGAATGTCTTGAGATTCGCAACTGTGCTTTTCGCGGGATTGCCGCCGTACGTCACCTCCACCGGACCCACGAAATAGGCCAATGGATCAACTCCGTTCCTGATGCTACTCCTAGGACTGATGATGGTGTCGCGATTCGGGTCAAAACCCGCCTCCTCGGCGATAATCGGGGCGCAGAGATTGTACATATCCTCAAGAGAACGCTCCTCGTGAACAGCCGTGGTACCGCGCTTGACGTAGCCCTTACGAAAGATGAGCGCCGCTGCGGGCCAGCTGCCCATCAGGGACGGAGTGGCACAGCCCCACTTGCTCAGCGTCCGATCGAAACCGATGTCGCCTAGCGCAAACCAGTAGTATCCGTCGATACCGTTCAGGGACGAATAGACTGAAATCAAAAAGGCTGATTCTGACTGATAGCTCATGGGCGGTACCCAGGTGCTTTCGGAAATGATATACGGAAGTCCGGTCACCTGCTTGGCGGTCGTGGGAATCATGCTGGGATTGAGTAGCGCGGACTGGTCCTGGAAAAAGTCGCCTTTTTTAACCAGATAGCCGGCAGTGTCCTGTTCCCCCGGACAGAGGTGGTCGCACCCGAGTCCAGGACCGACGTAGCGATTCACTCCGATGATCGGGTTCGCGGTGTATGAGTAGCGTTCGAGATCAAGGAGCTTGACCTGGTTGGCGGTGCGCCAGTTGCCAGCGTTCACAAGAGCATTGCATCCCAGCTCCTCCTTGACATAACGGCCTATCTCCGCGTTGAACTTCCGCATTGTCTCGGTGAAGAACTGCATGGTATCCTTATGGTCCTGAGTCGGATTCCCAAGTTCCCAGAAGCGGATTGCCAGTGACGACGGACCTTTGCCTTTCTCCTTACGCCACGCGTCGTAGATTACCTGCAGACGCGCCAGCTCCGGTCCCTTCAGTCCCTGTGCAGTCCAGAAGAGCATGCTGTCCTCGTTCTGGATCTGTATGATTGCAAGCGCCGGATCCTTGCCGACTGGAAGCTTGTTCTTCTCGTACGGATTCGGACGTGTAAGGGCTTCCTTGAGCCAGCCCTTGTATGCTTTCTGCAAGGTAGGATCCCAGAATAACAGCGTAAACAGCGGACCGTTGGAATGTCCCTCGATGCCCCAGCTCGCACTCGCTGAGGATGTAGCCCAGAATGACGAGAAGGTCGTGTAGATGCCCTCCTCTTTCATGACCGCTACCAGTTTCTGCAAAGCATCGATTTCCTTTTCGTTCACCTGGCCGATCTGCTGGTTCGGCTCAGGATTGATGTGCCCGTGATGGCGGACCATGTTGACACCGCGTTTAGCAAGGAATTTAGCGTGCTGCCGCAAGTCGTCTAGACCGCTTCGCTGCTGCACATTCGTGTTCGCGCACCAGAGACGAACGGGTTGCCCCTTTGCGTTCTTGAGATCACCATCTGGAGTGACCTGCCAATAGCCGTTCTCACCAGCAACTTTCTCATTCAGGGAACGAAGATCGATTGCAGACTTTTTCGTGTCAAAGGTGTCTGGATCTGGCTCAAAACTCCACGTGCCCGGTGTTGCGAGATTGAGTTTCTGTCCCGGCTTCACCACGCCGTTAGGTGTAAACGGCCCAGCCGACAGCACAAAACAGTCAAGACCTCCATGGTTGTTATTGCCACTGTGCATTTTGAAACTGATGGCAAGCGGCCCTTTCTTCAGCTGAAGGTCGCCAACTTTTATCCAAGCGATGAAACGCATGTCCGGCTTGTCATCCGAAGCGATATTCGTGTTCTCCTGGTTTTTGCCCAGGTCGATCGCTACGTATTCTCCATAGTCCAGCTTGTAGGAAAGGAGCGGTGCGGCAACGGGGTTGGCGCGCACCCAGAAGGCATAGTTTCCATCCCTGGGGATCTCCAGCTTGTAAGTGGCCTCGGCTGCCTTCGGCCCGAAATTCGAGAGCCAGTCATTTCCGGAAAGCTGTTTCTTCTTGACACTGTCGTACCAGTTATGCCGGACCATGTTCTGCGCTGTTGCGCTTTCGCCCTCTATCCAGAGGTAGTCTCCTTCCGCAGCAAAAGCCGACGACGCCAGAATTCCAAGCATCCACATGGCAAATATCGCCACCCATCGCCTATCCATTACAATCCTAAATTCTCTACTCATCCTTCACCCTCTTTCGGGAAGCCGTGGACAAAGCCCCTTTATTGTCGACAGGAATTTGATCTCATGATGTCTGCAAGTTAGTTCGGAATCCGGAAAGAATCAAGATTTCCGGAATGCCTTCAGCCTGTTTTCCCTAGCTGAGCTTGAAGTAGTCATGAAACCTCCATATTTACTTTTGCCTCACATATGCTAACTTTCAAAGGTTCCAAATAATCAAGGCCTTCATATGTTCAAACTCAAATCTGATTTCAGTCCTTCAGGCGATCAGCCGGAAGCCATAAAAGGCATCTCCGACGGATTGAAAGCCGGAAAAAGGCACCAGACATTGCTCGGCGTGACCGGTTCCGGCAAGACCTTCACTCTTGCAAACGTAATCTCCCAGTTCGACCGGCCCGTCCTTGTCATGTCCCACAACAAGACTCTCGCAGCCCAGCTCTACAGCGAATTCAAAAGTTTCTTTCCTGAAAACGCTGTCGAGTATTTCATCAGCTATTACGATTACTATCTTCCTGAAGCGTATATTCCGCAGACAGACACCTATATTGCGAAGGACGCAAGCATCAACGAGGATATTGAACGGCTCCGCCTGTCCACCACCGCCTCGCTGCTCGAGCGCAGGGATGTCATAGTCATCGCAAGCGTTTCCTGCATATACGGTCTCGGTTCGCCGCAGGATTACGAACAGATGTGCGTATCCGTCGAAAAAGGCATGAAAATAGACCGCGACGAACTCCTGCTCAAGCTTATCTGCATCCAGTATGAACGTAATGATGTCGCTCCGGAAAAGGGTAATTTCAGGGTCAGGGGCGATTCAGTGGACGTCTTTGTCCCCCAGCGCGAAGAGTTCATACGCGTCGAGTTCTGGGGCGATTCGATAGAAAGTCTCAGCAAGTGCGACCCTCTCACCGGTGACATAAAGGAGAAAGTCGAAAAGGCAGTCTTCTTCCCGTGCAAGCACTTCGTGATGCCTCCTGACAGGATTGAGGTCGCTTCCCAGAAGATAATTTCCGAAATGAAGGAACGCGTCAAATATTTCGAGGAACGGAATCTTCTCGTGGAAGCACAGCGGATCCATCAACGCACCATATACGACATGGAAATGCTGAAGGAGATCGGATACTGCAGCGGAATTGAAAATTATTCGCTGCATCTTGGTGACCGCCTGCCAGGCTCCCGCCCGTTCTGCCTTATTGATTTCTTCCCAAAGGATTTCATTACCGTCGTCGACGAATCCCATGTGACCCTCCCCCAGATCAGGGCGATGTTCAAAGGTGACAGGAGCCGGAAGCAGACTCTTGTGGACCACGGTTTCCGCCTGCCGTCGGCGCTCGATAACCGTCCTCTGACCTACGAGGAATTTACGGATCTCACGCAGGATTCCATCTATGTTTCGGCAACACCCGGAGATTACGAGGTGAAGATGAGCGGTACCACGGTCGACCAGGTTGTCAGGCCCACTGGCCTTCTTGAACCTGAAATCAGCATACGTCCGCTAAAAGGTCAGATCGACGATCTGATCGGCGAAATCCGCAGATGTGCCGAACGCAAGGAACGGGTGCTCGTCACTACGCTCACGAAAAAGAATGCCGAACGCCTTTCGGATTATCTCGGCGAGGCCGGACTCAGGGTCAAATATATCCATTCCGAGCTCGACGCCCTGCAGAGGGTGATGGTCATCTGCGATCTTCGCAAAGGTAATTTCGACTGTCTTGTCGGGATAAATCTGCTCCGTGAAGGAATAGATCTCCCGGAAGTCGCGCTTGTCGCTATCCTCGATGCCGACAAGGAAGGGTTCCTGCGTTCGGCAAGGTCCCTTATCCAGGTCGCCGGCAGAGCCGCCAGAAACATCAATGGCAAGGTTATCCTCTATGCCGACAAGCTCACCGACAGCATTAAAAATCTTTTGACCACCACCAATGCGCGCCGGCACAAGCAGGAACAGTACAATATCGAGCACCATATTGAACCAAGATCCATCGTCAAGGCGATCCGCGAGGACATCTCCATATATTCATCTTCCGACAAGGCCGCAAGGGAGAAGGGAAGGAAAGAGGAGACCGATCTTTCCGAGGACATCATCACCGAGCTTGAGAAGGAAATGCTGGCCGCAGCGGAAGCCCTCGAATTCGAACGCGCCGCCTATCTCCGTGACATTATCAAGCAGCACCGCGTGAATGAAATAGAATCGGAGAATCGGCGAAACGGTGAAACGGCGATTGAAAATATCGAGGAGAAGAAAACAGACAGCAGACGACAGAAGACATCAGGCAGATGGAAGAAGTAACGCAGACATTCCTGTCTGCAGTTTCTTGTTTGTTTTCGAGCGCAAATTGCTTAATATAAAATTTTTGGTATTTATCAATGAAACAATTTTTTAGTAAAGCCTTTTTGATTCTGGGTTTTTCAATATTTCTATCGACTTTGATTGATCCAAGAAGCTACTTTATATCTTTACCTTGCTTGATATTCTTTTCTATAATAATCTTGGTTCGTTTTCATTTTGAGTGGGTTCCTATTTTATGTTAGTGGTTCGTAATGGGCATTGACTTTTGTAAAGTTCAGATTGCCAGTGACTAGATAAATCATAACCATGAAGTTCTGGAAAGTTTTAAATCCTCTCGCCTTG
>JANYBI010000672.1 GCA_025360875.1 Lentisphaerota bacterium | reverse complement strand
GATTCGGAGAGATCACCCGGTTAGTGCTTGTAAATCTGCAGTTCCCCGGAGGCAAAATGTATCCTGGCGAGAAAATAGGTGGAGCAACCGGAATAAAATTCACTGAATTCCCTGGCGACCTGTGGCCAAAATCCCAGGACTACTCTGCGGAATTCGCAACCTGGTGGGTAATATGGCTCATCGCCATCATAATCTTCTTCCTTCTGATCAACATCAAGAAATCTTCGTTCGGCCGCGCCATGATGTGCATCAGGGAAGATGAAATAGCCGCACAGGCGATGGGGATAAACATCTCGAAGTATAAGCTGATAGCATTTCTTCTGAGCGCCGTAATTGCCGGTTTGGCAGGGGTCCTCTTCTTCCACAAGGAACTTGCTGTCGCTCCAGGGAAATTCAACCTCATATGCAGTATTGAGATCCTGCTTATGATAGTTCTGGGAGGGCTCGGTTCATTCACAGGCGCATTGACCGGGGCCGTCGTCCTGGGGTTAACACCTTTCATCCTGAGGCATATCGAAGTATGCGGTTATCGTCTAGGAGAGCACCAGCAGCTGATGTATGCAGTCCTGCTCATAATACTGATCAGGCTTGCGCCGAACGGCATATTTGGCATGAATGAAATTCCCAGCTGGTGGAGGAAGTCGTCGGCCGCTAGTCGTCGGTCGCCGGCTGATGGAAAACAGTAACTCTTAACTTGAAACTTGTTCGGAACATGTGATTTAAAGCAATGATTTTTTGACTGGCGACCGAAGGCCGACGACTGACAACAGAGGATTAAAATGAATGAAACAGCTTGACACAATCCAGAAGGAATTCAGGCAGTTCTTCGCTGAAGATGTGTGCAAGAACTTCGGCGGGCTCAAGGCCGTTGATAATTTCTCCATGGAGCTCAATACCGGCGAGATTGTCGGACTTATCGGACCCAACGGCGCCGGCAAGACTACAGTATTCAATCTCATAACCGGAATGGAAACTCCTGATTCCGGGAAGTTCTATTTCCAGCGCGATTTCATCACCGGCAAGGCGCCACATATAATTTCCGGACTCGGCATAGCCAGGACGTTCCAGAACATACGCCTTCTCGACTACCTGACTGTCATAGACAATATCAAGATCGCCTATCACAAGCACATCAGCTATAACTTCGCGGATGCCGCACTGAGGCTGCCGAAATTTTTCTCTGCAGAAAAAGAGATCACTGAGAAATCATTCGAATTCCTGGAGCTTTTCGGAATTGAAAATTCGGCCTATGAACTTGCATCCTCCCTGCCCTATGGCAAGAGAAGGAAACTTGAAATGGCCAGGGCTCTCGCGACTGAGGCAAGCCTTCTCCTGCTCGATGAACCGGCCGCCGGCCTCAATCCGCACGAAACTGCTGAACTCACGGAACTTATCAGGAAGATCAGGGATGATTTCCATATTTCGATCCTGCTGATAGAGCATGACATGAGCCTGGTGATGAACCTCTGTGAACGTGTGATTGTCCTCAATTTTGGCAGGATAATCGCCCAGGGGACTCCATACGAAGTGAAGAACAACCAGGAAGTTATCGAAGCATATCTGGGAACAGGGAAAAAGAAAAATGTTTCTTGAAGTCAGAGATTTAAGCGTCTCCTATGGGGCTGTAGAAGCCCTTAGTAACGTTTCCCTGCATATCAACGAAGGGGAAATAGTCACGCTTCTTGGTGCAAACGGAGCGGGTAAAAGCTCCATGCTTCATGCAATAAGCAGGATAATTCCTGCAAAATCAGGCAGGATAATCTTCAATGGGAACGATATAACAGGCGAGAGGCCGGAAACCATTGTCAGGAAAGGCATCGCTCACTGCCCCGAGGGAAGGAAGATATTCTTCGACCTGACAGTCCTGGAGAACCTGCAGATCGGAGCTTATTCGATCAGGGAACAGGATATCATTGATGCAAATCTTGAAAAGATGTTCAACTATTTCCCGGTGTTAAAGGACAGACGTTCACAGAAAGGAGGAACTCTTTCAGGAGGGGAACAGCAGATGCTTGCAGTTGGAAGGTCACTTATGAGTTCTCCAAAACTTCTTCTTCTGGACGAACCCAGCCTCGGACTTGCTCCCAAGCTCATTGACCAGATATTCGATATCATCCGGGAGATCAACCATAAGGAGAAAGTGACGGTATTCCTGATCGAACAGAACGCCAACGAAGCCCTCCTCCACGCGGACCGCGCATATGTATTGGAAAATGGCCGGATATCAATTACATCTGAAAATGCCGAGGAGCTCTTAAGCAACCCGCATATTATCCGTGCATATCTCGGAGGATAATTTTTTTCTGCTGTCAAACTTCCTTAGCCCTCCATCTTGCAGGAGTTGCACCATAATGCCCATTGAAAATTTTACAGAACTGTCCCGGATGCGAAAATCCACACGCGTCTGATATCTCCTTGACGCTTAACTTTGTCTTCGAAAGAAGATCCCTAGCCCTGTCCATCCTCCTGTTTTCAAGGAATTTCTTTGGAGATATCCCGTGCTCCCTGACGAATGCACGGAAAAGGGTTGTACGGTCAATGCGCATCTGGGACGCTATCCGGCCGACCGACGGAGAAGCCTCCATCTGGCTCTCAATTATGGAAACGAAAGATTCAGCGATACTCCTTTCTCCCATAAGTCCCGTCGCCACATATGAATCTCCCCCGGAAATCATGTCCAGACAACCGCAGGCCGCCGTCATCGGGAACAAGGGAGGATACTTCCCGCTCTTATATAATGAACCTATCTCCTCGAGATAACTTTCAAGAGTCGCAGGCTTTGCCACTTTTGAGAAAGGTCTGTCATGGGTGATACCGGAGGCACTGAGGGTCTTCTCAACATTTATCCCTTTCAGAGTGAACCAGGCATATTCCCATGGAGATTCGGGGAAATCATGATACAAGATATGATCTCCAGGGAAAAAGGTGAACGAATCCCCCTCGCTG
>JANYBI010000595.1 GCA_025360875.1 Lentisphaerota bacterium | reverse complement strand
CACGGCGGCGGCTGGACCAGGAGACCAGGATCAATCGGACAGAAGGAAAAGCCCGCAAACGTCATCAAAGGCAAGAAATTGCCAGGACATATGGGCAATGTTCCGAGGACAATACAGAATCTGCTCGTTGTCAAAGTCTCCCCCGAAGACAATCTTCTTTTCCTAAAAGGCGCAGTTCCCGGCCCTACAGGCGGGATCCTGACAGTCAGAAGCGCCATTAAAAAAAGCATTAAACAGAATTAGGTGGTGACTTATGGCTAAAAAAGCAAAAACAGATACCAAGAAGGAATTGTCGATTAAGATAATTGACAATAGCGGTTCCGCTGCAGGCGATCTCGCCCTCAAATCGAAGCACATCGAACTTGAAAAAGGCGCTCAGGCGGTACATGACTCAGTCGTCGCGCATCTCGCCGAGAAACGCGCTGGAACAGCTTCAACTAAGAACAAAGCTGAAGTCAGCGGCGGTGGAGCAAAACCCTGGCGCCAGAAAGGCACTGGCCGCGCACGTGTCGGCAGTAACAGAAGCCCGATATGGAGACATGGTGGAATCACTTTCGGCCCCAAACCCCGTAAGTACGGAATGAAAGTCAACAAGAAAGTCCTCGCGCTCGCTCTCAAGCGTGCATTCAGCGAAAGGATTTCAGAGGGTTCGCTTTTCATGACCGAATCATTCAAGGTGGAAGCCCCGAAGACAAAGATTGTCGTCTCCATGCTGGACAAGATGCAGCTCGGCAGGAACGTGCTCATCGTCCTGAAGGAAATCGACAAGGAAATTACCCGGGCATCCCAGAACATGCCGGACTTAATGTTGGTGAAAGCGGATTCTGTGAACACGTACCAGCTTCTGCTCACTAAAAAAATACTTTTCACGAAAGACGCGATGGACGTCTTCCTGAAGCGACTTGAATAGAAAGGAAGCAATCCATGAACAATCCATATCAGATTATTGAGACCATCATGGTCACAGAACGAAGCATGGAACTTAAGGCTGCAAACAAATACATCTTTAAAGTCCAGACTGATGCCACGAAGATCGACATCAAGAACGCCATAGAAAAACTCTACGATGTCAAGGTCAAGTCCGTGAACATCATCAACAAGATGGGCAAGATGAAACGCTCAGGAAAGCTGATGAAATACGGACGTCGCCCGAGCGTTAAAAAGGCGATCATAACATTGTCAAAAGGTTCAATCGAAATCGTTTGACACAACTTAACGAGGTAATATCATGGCTTTGAAAACATTTAGGGCGCTTACACCGGGACTGAGAGGGAAATCAGTGCTTGATTTCTCTCACATCACGGCCGACTCCCCGCATAAGTCCCTGACAACGGGAAAAAGGGGCACCGGCGGCAGGAATAACAACGGACGCATGACCACGCGCTATCGCGGGGGCGGCGTCAAGAGACGCCTTCGCCTAATCGACTTCAACCGCGACAAGGACGGAATTCCTGCGAAAGTCGCAACTATCGAGTACGATCCCAACCGCAGCGCGAACATCGCACTGCTGTCATATGCCGACGGGGAAAAACGTTATATACTCGCGCCTATCGGCCTGAAGGTCGACGACAAGGTGATGAGCGGCGAAAAAGCCGAGATCAAACCCGGCAACGCCTTGAAACTCAAGAATATTCCTGATGGCATCGACATACACAATATCGAAATCTTCCCCGGCAGCGGCGCCAAGCTTGTGAGATCCGCAGGAATGCTCGCCCAGCTCCGTTCAAAAGAAGGACAGTATGCGACTGTCAAGCTTCCGAGCGGCGAAGTGAGAATGCTGCATATCGATTGCATGGCGACTCTGGGGCAGGTTGGAAATCTCGACCACATGAACATAAAATATGGGAAAGCCGGACGCAAGCGCTATCTTGGCATCCGTCCCCATGTCCGCGGCATGGCGATGAATCCTGTCGACCATCCCAACGGCGGTGGCGAGGGACGTTCGAAATCAGGCGGTGGCAGACAGCACCCCATGTCCCCGTGGGGCAAACTTGCAAAAGGCAAGAAGACTCGCAAGAAGAGAAGCATTTCCGATAGATTCATAATTGAGCGGAGGAAAAAATAATGGCTAGATCAATTAAAAAAGGTCCGTTCGCAGACGCACATCTCCTCGAAAAAGTGGAGAAAATGAACAAGAGTGGAATGAAAAGACCGATAAAGACCTGGTCGCGCCGCTCAATGATAGCCCCCGATTTTGTCGGACATACTTTCAATGTCCACAACGGCAAGACTTTCATGAACGTATTCGTGACTGAGAACATGGTCGGGCACAGGCTCGGTGAATTCGCAATGACCCGTACGTTCAGACAGCACGGTGTCATCAGCGGTAAGACAGCCGCCGCCACGACGTAATCTCGGCGACATATCATATTTACAGAAGGAGCGTCCATCAGGACGCTCCTTTTTATTTCCAGTTACGCCGCTTGACTGTCCCCTAAACGGAAATAAGGTTATAGGCAATGGAAAATATAAGAAAAGAACCAAGTCCGTTCAACCTCTTCTATCTGAAAAAGCCTGAGGTCCTGATTTTTGCCCTTGTGCTCGTCGTGCTGGGATATTTCTATGCCAACGGAGGTTCCTCTCAAAACTCAAGGCTCGATGCCATTTACGCTTTTGTAGAGCCGGACTTCATGGAAACCGGCACTTTCAAGATCAACAGGTTCATTGTCAATCCAGCCCAGGGAATAAATACTGACGACTGGTCTTTTCGCGACAACAACTTCTACTCAAACAAGGCTCCTGGCACTCATTTCCTTGGAATACCGCCATACTTCATAGCTTTCCATTTCCAGAGAATTTTTCAGATGGATGCATATGACCCAATACTGGAAATGATTGACGCCTACATGATCAATTTCTTCGTGTCAATCCTTCCGGTGGCGATCGCAGCTGTGCTATTCTTCAGAATTTTAATGATCTCCTTAAAATGTTCCGAAAGGAAATCTTTATTCTTGTCGCTTTGTCTCGTCCTGGCAACCCCTCTTTTCCCTTATTCGATACAGCTATGGGGGCATACGACCGCCGCCGCATTCCTAGTATTCTCCCTGTATAATCTCCTTGCAACCGACAGGGAGAGAGAGACAAGCCTGTTCTGGTGCGGTTTCTGGATCGGATGCGCCACGGTCACGGACTACCTGGCAGTAATATTCACTTTTTCAATTTTTGCATATCTCCTAGCTACGGAGAAAAAGAGATGCATTTATTATATCGCAGGGGGCCTTATCCCACTTTTCTCATTGATTTTCTATCAATACTACTGTTTCGGCTCGATACTCAAATCGTCAATAAGCGAGAACAACCCCCTATTCGTCCAGCAGAGCAAGATGGCTGGCATGTTCGGCAAGATTTCAGTTCCAATCATGCTCAGGATACTCTTAAGCCCTGAAAGGGGAATTCTCCTGGCGACTCCCATACTGCTTGGCTCTATTGCAGGTTTCATATTCTGGTTCAATTCCAACAGGAAAGATCTTCTTCTCTGGCTTTCCGTATGCTCAATAGTAGCACTGATCGTCCTCAATGCCTCCTTCAACGCATGGCATGGGGGAGCGGCCACATATATGAGATATCAGATACCTGCAATTCCGTTCTGGATATTGCTGCTTGCTAAGATACCTGACACCAGGATATGGAGAAACCTGATAATCCTGCTTGTCGCCATATCCGTATTCAACATGCTTGCAATAGCTTCAGTCTCCACTGAATGCACAGTTCCTCTTGATCCAACCATAGATAGGGCAAACATAGGAGGTAAAATCCCTATGGACAATCCCGCAGTGGCATCGCAATATTCCAATACTACTAAGAATCCTTTGTTCGGCTGGACATACTCTAAATTTTTGAATGGGCAGCTGAGCTTGCTGAAAAGCCCGATAAGACACCAGTTCATGCATCCTGACTGGGAAAGATTAAAAGTATATTCATCCTGGAATATCGGACTCCTGCTTGGGTTTAAGGGCCTCTGGAGCCTCATGCCCCTAATGCTTATTTCCACTTTTTTGTCTTTTATGCTCTTCAAGTCCTTTGGCAAAAACATGGCCTCGTAATTTTTCCCGGGATGAACTATTCGCAGCATCTAAAATAAATGTTTGTACTTCGCTTGTTCGATATTCCTCATTCAATTCCCCTCCCCCCGCTTGAGTCTCCGTGTCTCTGTGGTAGATTAATTTCCTGTCGTTCTGAAATTGACAACTGGCAAACAAAAACCGGAAAATATTATGCCTGATACAATCAAAGTCGGAGTAATTGGGGTCGGAGTGCTGGGGAAGCATCACACACGTCTATACAAGCAGAATAGGAATGCGGAACTCATCGGCATCTATGACGCCAACAAGGAGACCGCAAAGGTAGTTGCCGAGGAATACGGCGTCAAGGCTTATCCAACCATCAAGGAACTCTCCATAGCCTGCGACGGACTTAGCATAGCCGTTCCTGCCGACCTGCATTATGAAATAGCACTGGATCTCCTCAAGGACAAGAAACATATTCTAATAGAGAAACCCATTACTGCCAAAGTCGAACACGCCGAGGAACTCGTAAAACTCGCGGAAACTAACAATGTCGTCCTAAGCGTAGGACATGTCGAACGCTTCAATCCCGTCATGGGGTTCCTTGAAAAACAAGCCGGCAAAACCCGTTTCATCGAGGCGCACAGACTCGCACCCTACCCGCCAGCGCGACCTGGCATGCACAGGAGAGGCACCGAAGTCGGTGTCGTGCTTGATCTGATGATCCATGATCTCGATATCATCCTGCACATGGTCGACAGCGAAGTCGAACGCGTCGATGCAGTCGGAATTCCAGTTCTCAGCCATGGGGAGGATATCGCAAACGCCAGGATAAAATTCAAGAACGGATGCGTCGCCAATGTGACCGCAAGCCGCGTAAGCCCTGAGCCAATGCGGAAATTCCGCGTTTTCCTGACTGACGCCTATATATCGCTCGATTATGCTGAACGTTCAGGAGTCATGTATACCAGAGGTCTTCTCGGAATAAAGAAGATGGCGGTCCCTGTCGACGACCACAACGCGCTGGAGAAGGAGCTGGAGGACTTTGTCAAAT
>JANYBI010000573.1 GCA_025360875.1 Lentisphaerota bacterium | reverse complement strand
GACAGAATATCGGGGAAAGCTTTTTCTCGAAAAGGAAAAGCGCTTTTAGCCTCACAAAAACAAATTCAAATAATTTTTCGGTGAAGTATTTCTCGGATAATCTCAAAAAAGTGGCTTCTTTTTAACACCCCAGGTCATACTCCCACCTTTGACTTTAATGCCTGTTCAAAAATCATAGAAGGTCTTTCCATGGAAAATATGGATATCCCCCTGTGACTAGCATAGTTGATAGTTTATATTTAGCCTGGTTAAAAAATTAACCAGGCTAAATATAAAACTGGAAAATTCCAGCATGCCCGGAAAGGAAACATGAAAGTCCTGTTCCTGTTAAAGTCGGAAAAGACACCGAGTTCGAGAATCAGAATCATGGACCTGGTTCCCGGTCTCAGGGAAAAAGGCATTGTCGCCGATATTGAAATGATTCCCACTTCCTTCTGGAAACGAAGGGCCCTTTTCAAGAATGCAAAAGCTTATCCGGTGACAGTTTTGCAGAAACGACTACTTTCCATTTTCGATTTCCATGAACTGCGGAAGAATGCAAAACGTCTTGTCTTCGATTTCGATGACGCGATCTACCATAAGAACGCATCGTGCTCGCCTGATCCGGAGGATTATGAGAGTTCGACACGCATGGGGAAATTCAGGAGGACAGTCTGCGGGGCTGATCTCATCATTGCCGCGAACAAAGTCCTTGCCGGGAAAGTTGCCGAAGTCAATCCGAAAGTTCCTGTCAGGATCATCCCTTCCTCGGTAAGCGTCCATAACACCTTCCTGAAAACGGATTATGCGCTTTCCTCCCGGCCCGTCATAGGCTGGATCGGGACGAAAAGCACATTGAGATATCTGGATCTGATTGCGCCTGCTTTTTCCGGACTTCGGTCGAAAAGGGATTTCGTCCTCAGGATAATCTCCAATGAAACATACAGGCAACCCGGGATAGATATTGAGTTCGTTCCATGGAGTATCGAGACACAGGATAGTGGACTGTGCGGATTCGATATTGGCATCATGCCTCTTTCCAAAGATCCGTTTTCAGAAGGCAAAGCGGCGTACAAGCTTCTCCAGTATCTGGCGGCCGGCGTACCGTCGGTATGTTCGCCTGTGGGCATGAATTCCGAGGTTGCAGGCGATGATGAATACTGTTTGACAGCCTCCGATGCCGGTCAATTCCAGCATCAGATCGAAAGGCTACTCGACAGTTGCGAACTTCGCAGAAAACTGGGGCAGAAGGGCAGACGTCTTGTTGAACAGAAGTACAGCATTGAAGTTGTGTCCTCCAGCTTGGCTTCTGTGCTCAATGAAGTAGAGGGAAAGAAGGTTTCAGGTAAATGAGCTGATTTCAAAACTCCCGAAAACGGTTGTTGCGGAAATAAGCCAGGTTGGAGTTCAAACTTTCTGTGTCCGCCGTAGCATCTTAGCGAAGGGGGAAGTTTGTCTTGAATTCGTTCGTAGTAGCGCAATTAATTGCGCGTTCTTAAAAAAGAATAACGGCGTATAAATTCGCCTACTACAAACAAAAAACACAAGCTGAAGTCGAAGATCCCGGCTCCGTTAAGGATGTCGGGACTTGCACTCCAACTTAAGAAATCAGCTCAAAAGAGGCAATTTTGAAATTGCCTCAAATAGCTGCAGTTGAAAGGAAATAATGAAAACTCTCAAAAATCTTTTTATTAACAACCGTCGCTGGGCAAAACAGATGACCCAGGAGGACCCGAATTTTTTCAAGAACCTTGCCCGTCAGCAGACCCCGAAATACCTATGGATCGGCTGTGCCGACAGCCGGGTGCCTGCAAACGATATTGTCGGGTTGCTGCCCGGCGAACTTTTTGTCCACCGCAACGTGGCAAATCTTGTGATCCATACCGACATGAACTGTCTCTCGGTGCTGCAATTCGCGGTGGAGGTGCTAAAGGTGGAGCATGTGATCGTATGCGGACACTACGGATGCGGTGGTATCAAGGCCGCCGTGGAGGAAAAACGGCACGGGCTGATCGACAATTGGCTGCGGCATGTCCGGGATATCTACCAGAGGAATGAGAGATCGCTTAAAAGTGAGAAGGGAAAAGTAGCCCTTCTCCGGCGGCTATGTGAGATGAATATCGAGGAACAGGTCGTCAACGCGGCAAACACCACGATAGTACGGGATGCCTGGAGGCGCGGGCAGTATCTGAAGATCCACGGATGGATCTATGACATCCATGATGGGCTCCTCAAGGATCTTGGAGTGAGTGTAGGGGAAAAGTGAGGATTCGATTGAATATCCAATATCCAACACGGAATGTCCAATGTCCAAGGAAATTATCGGATTCTTCTTTTTAGCCGCATCTATGCATTTGAATAATATTGAGCTCAAATAGTCATTTTTTTAAGGAAATTTAATTTTCTCTGACTGTTGAATGAGTTCGTCTTTTCTTCCCTTCATCGGTTGGATATTCCTTGTTGGATATTGGATATTAACCCACTCGATCTGAGAAAGAGGCCCAAAAATGAAGACAGTCAAGCCGTTTCCCGGCAACATTCAACTGATGATACCCTTGATATATTCCTTCGTCATCTCTTCCTTGGGGTTTTCGAATATCTCCCTGGCGGGACCGTGTTCGATGAGTTCTCCGAGATAGAGGAAGACGACATAGTCGGCAAGCCTTTTCGCCTGGCGGAGGATATGTGTGACTATGACGATCGTATAGTCATTCTTGAGTTCCATGAATCTCTCTTCGATGGCCCTGCTGGATTTCGGATCAAGAGCGGATGTGGGTTCATCCCCGAGTATGATTTCAGGTTCCACCGCGAGTCCGCGGGCGAGGCATAGCCTTTGCTGCTGTCCGATGGAAAGTTTCGAGGCGGGCTTGTTCAGGCGGTTCTTAACTTCGTCCCAGAGGTGGGCTATCTTAAGATATTTCTCCACGGTCTCATCCAGGACTTTCCTGTTCTTCGTTCCATGTATCCTCGGACCGTAGGCGACGTTGTCGTAGATGGACATCGGCAGCGGGAACGGTCTCTGGGACAGGAGCCCCATTTTTTTCCTTATGTGGGTAATTTCCACGTCAGGGCCGTATATGTTCTCGCCGTCGACACTCACTTCCCCGGTGACCTTTACGCCCTCTATTGAGTCGACAAGGCGGTTGAATGATTTCAGGAGTGTAGACTTCCCGCATCCTGATGGGCCGATTATGGCTGTTATCCTGCGGTCGGGAATATCGATGTTGATGTTTTTAAGCGCGTGTTCCGCGCCGTAATATACGTTCAGGTTTTTTACGCTGATATGGCTTTTGAGATCCATTTGAAGTTCCTTTTCGTCTATTTGATTATGTGGACCGTGAATTTCCGGCACAGGAATCTTGCTATGATGCTTATTGCAAGAACGATTATTGTCAGGATCAGTGCTGAAGCATAGGCTCTTTCCTTTACTTCGGCCACAGGTGTTCCGAGCTGGAAGAAGACGGCCAGGGGCAGGGTGGCAATCGGACGCAGAAGCGAACCCGGGAGTGAGTCGGTGAAACCAGCCGTGAAAAGGACGGTCGCGGCATCACCTATCGCTCTTCCAAACGAAAGAAGTATGGCTGTCGATATTCCCGGCATCGCCTGCCGCACAAGCACCTTGAAGCCGGTCTCGAATTTAGTGGCTCCGAGGGAATATGACACATCTCCCAGTTCATCAGGTATCATCTTGAAGATCTCGTCAATCGCCCTGCACATCAGCGGGAATATGAGTATGGCGACGGAAATTATGCCCAGCAGCAATGATGCCCTCAGTCCGAGCAGGAGCATTATCGAAAAGCCGAAGGCTCCATATACGATGGAAGGTATGCCGCTCATGATGTCCAGGAAGAAACGGACAAGCGAAACGAATCCGGAGTTCCTTTTGGCATAGACGTTCATATAGACGACTACCGGCATGCTCATGCAGAATGAGAGGAAGGTAGCGCCTGAAGCCAGATACAGGGATCCGGCTATCGCATTGAGTATGCCGCCTTCCTTTCCGAGATAGAATCCGCCTTTTGGCGTCTGCGTTATCATGTCTATGCTGAGCGCGCTGAACCCCTTGACGAAAATGGTCACAAGTATAAGCCCCGTGCATAGAGCTATCGCCAGGGTTGATGCAATCATCAGCCCCTTGAAAATATTCTCTTCTGTTTTCCGCAGATCCATTATTGTGTGTTCCTTGTTATCCTGAGAAGGATGATTTTCGATATGATATTGAAGACGAGTACGATTCCCAGGAGTATGAAGGCGGCGAAGAGCAGGGCCGAATCATAAAGTGGGATTGACAGCATTTCACCATAATTGTTTGCGATCAGCGCGGGCAGCGGATATGCCGGATCGAATAGCGAACCCGGTGTCTGGGCGACATTGCCGGCGACCATCAGTACTGCCATGGTTTCTCCGAAAGCCCTTGAAAGGCCCAGCACGATTGCGGCTATTATTCCCGGCATGGCCTTGGGGATGAGGACGAATTTCACAGTCTGCCATTTTGTCGCCCCGAGTGACAGTGAGGCATTCCTCAGTTCCAGCGGGATCGACTGGAATATTTCCGTTGAGAGGTTGATGATTATGGGGAATATCATTATTGCGAGTACTATTCCGGCCGAGAGTACCGAATATCCCGTAGTGAACACTCCGAACAGTCCGGCCAGATATTTCACGAACGGCACTACCGTCAATATCCCCCATACGCCATATACGACAGAAGGAATACCGGCCAGGAGATCGATCACCGGTTCGGCCGCGTTCTTTATCCGCCGCCCTGCATACTCGGAGAGATATATGGAGGTTAGGATGGAGAATGGTACGGCTATCATCATGGCTACGGCAGTCACGTAGAGGCTGCCCATTATGAAAGGGAGGAATCCAAAGTTTCCCTTGAGAGGCTTCCATGACGATGTCAGCAGCAGATCAGCCAGACTCTTCTCTTCCATGATCGGAAATGATCTTTTCAGCAGCCCCCAGGCAATGATCACGAGGAGGATGCAGGATAAGGAAGCCATCAGAAAAGTCAGCTTCTCCGCGGTCCTGTCGATAAAAATTCTTTTTTCAAACATTGCCCGGAATGATCCTGTATCTTATTTCGAATTTAATTTCTCAATCTCTTTCCTGATTCTTTCGTCGGGCAGCTTGATGTAGCCGGATTCAGGCACGAATTTCTGGCCGTCGGCAAGGATCCATTTCAGGAATGCAGCAGCAGCAGGATTCGCAGGCTTTCCTTTTGATACAAGATGCAGGTCCCTGGCCGGCGGGGATGGATACACTCCGTTGTTTATGGCCTCGACAAGCTTGTCGAGACTCTCATAGAAGTTTTCCTTGTCATCTACTTTTCCATCGCCGTTCAAATCTATCGGAAGGATCCGTATCCCATCAATCTGCTTCTTTGTCTTGGAGTCATATACGAAACCTATGTTGTTGTAGCCAATTCCCAGGACATCATTTTTCACGGCGTCAGCGAGCCCGGGATCCCCGTATACTCCAGTGCCCGCAAGATCTTCCTGCTTCTTGCCGAGGAATTTCGCCCAGGTTTCGCCGGCGCCGCATGCGTCGGATCTGGTATACACATGTATTGAGGTAGCTCCTGCACCCTTCACTATCTCCCCCCATTTGACTTTAAGGCCTGCTCAATAATCATAGAAGACCTTTGAATGGAAAATATGGATATTCCCCTGTGACTAGTTTGTTTAGAGGCTTATATTTAGCCTGATTACTTCATTGGTGGCTATGCCGCATGAATTAATCAGGCTAAATATAAAACTGGAAAGTTCCAGCATGCCCGTGAGAGGAAACATGAAAGTCCTGTTCCTGTTAAAGTCGGAAAAGACA
>JANYBI010000533.1 GCA_025360875.1 Lentisphaerota bacterium | reverse complement strand
TGACACCTGACACCTGACACCTGACACCTGACACCTATAACAACTTAGCAATCAACTACAATGCCAAATAAAACCATACCTTACGGAAAACAATCAATTGACCAATCCGACATTGACGCAGTTGTAGAAGTACTGAAGTCGGATTTCATCACAACCGGGCCTAAGATCCCGGAATTCGAGAAGGCCGTCTGCGATTTCACCGGCGCGAAGTTCGCAGTTGCCGTCTCCAGCGGTACGGCTGCACTTCATTGTGCGATGTTCGCAGCCGGAATAAAAGCCGGGGACGAAGTGATCGTGACTCCGATGACGTTCGCGGCATCTTCGAACGCCATCCTCTACTGCGGGGGAACTCCGGTTTTCGCCGATGTCCTTCCCGGAAGCCTTCTGATAGATCCTTCGGAGGTCAAAAAGAAAATTTCAAGCAGGACAAAGGCTATTGTCGCAGTCGATTACGCCGGACAGCCATGTGACTATGACGCGCTCAAGGAAATATGCCTGGAACATAAGCTGCTGCTCATATCCGACGCATGCCACTCCCTTGGTGGAGCCTACAAAGGAAGAAATGTCGGAACCCTGGCCGACATGACAGTCCTAAGCTTCCATCCTGTAAAACACATAACTACCGGCGAAGGTGGAATGATCCTCACAGACAACGCTGATTTAGCCACTAAAATGAGGATGTTCCGTGGGCATGGGATCAGCACAGACTACCGGCAGCGTGAGGAGAAAGGCTCATGGTTCTATGAGATGGTCGACTTGGGATACAATTATAGGATAACCGATTTCCAGTGCGCCCTCGGGATCAGCCAGTTGAAGAAGCTTCCCGCCTGGATCAGGAGACGCCAGGAAATAGCCGGCGAATATGACGTGGCGTTCAAGAACAATCCTTCAATCATTCCAATCGAAAAATCTTCGGATGTCTCCCATGCTTATCATCTCTATGTTATAAAGCTTGAAAAAACCGACAGGAATAAGGCTTTTACGACTCTCAGGAATAACGGGATTGGAGTGAATGTCCACTACATACCAGTACATCTGCATCCTTATTACAGAAAAAGGTTCGGTACGTCCGAAGGACTTTGTCCGGTCGCCGAAGATGCTTTCAGAAAAATAGTCTCTTTACCGATGTATCCGAAACTCCAGGATACTGAGATCAGAAAAGTAATTGACGAAGTAAAATCCCTTAAATAAGATGTCCACTATAAAACCAATCTCATGGAGGGGCGAGAAGATACCCTCGCTCGTGCTAGGAACAGTCCAGCTAGGACTGGACTACGGCATAGCCAATACCCAGGGAAAACCATCAAATGATCAAGCTGTCGAAATTGTAGGAAGCGCCTGGAAAGGCGGAATCACTGTTTTCGATACCGCACAGGCATATGGCGACAGCGAAGTTGTCCTAGGGAAAGCAATGGGCACGCTTGGGATAGCAGACTCTGCAAAGGTGATTTCAAAGCTATCCCCCGCCCTTCAGCCCGCTGATCTTAAATCGATATCGGCCAGTATCGAGGAATCGATCAGGAAACTCGGCGTGAAACAGCTGTGGGGGCTGATGCTTCATCGTGCGGAATGGCTTGATTTCTGGAATACTGGACTTGGCGGGCTGCTCGAAGGCATGAGAAAAGACGGAAGGATAAGGTATCTCGGTGTCTCCGTATACGGTCCTGACGAGGCAAAACGAGCTCTTGCAACAGAAGGCATCGACATGATCCAGGCACCCTGCAGCGCCTGGGACCAGAGGATGATAAGTTCAGGAACTATCGCGTCCGCCAGGAAAATGGACAAGCTCTGCTTTGTCCGCAGCGTCTACCTGCAGGGGCTTCTCCTTATGAGTCCCGATGAAGTACAGAAAAAAATACCTTCTGCATACCAGGCCTCTGTGAAATGGTGCTCCATAGCCAGGGATCACGGGCTTTCCAGGGCGGAACTGGCTGCGAAATTCGCAAAATCGCTCGATCTTCCGGTTGTTGCGGGAATGGAGACCGCCGATCAGGTAAATAGCAATATCAAGCTCTTTTCAGCGCGCGCACTTGGCCTTAAGACAGTAAATGAACTGCGCGACAAACTCGCACCTCTTCTCTCCGATGAAATCATAAACCCTTCAAAATGGAATATCACAAAATGAAAAACGGAGTACTTGCAATCATACAGGCCAGAATGGGAGGCTCAAGGCTTCCCGGAAAGATGGCTCTGCCCATGGTCCATGGAAAAGGCGCTTTGGAACTCATGGCCGAAAGAGTGCGGAAATGCAGGAAGATAGACAAGCTGATCGTCGCGACTACCGTGAATCCTTCAGACGGGAAGATCGTCGAGATCTGCGACAGGATCAAGGTCGAATGCTTCAGGGGCAGCGAAGATGACGTCCTTGACCGCTTCTATCAGGCATACAGGAATGCAGGAGGAAATTTCAACGTAATCGTGAGACTGACCGGCGACTGTCCCCTCCATGATCCGGCAGTAATCGACAAGGTCGTCGGGGCATTCCTGGAATCCGGTTCGGACTGTGTGACCAATGTTGATCCGCCGACGTATCCGGACGGGTTGGACACCGAGGTTTTCACTTCCAAAGCTCTCGAAAAAGCGTGGTCCGACGCGAAGATGAAATCCCAGAGGGAACATGTCACCCAGTATATCAGGAACAGTCCCGATATCTTCAGGAAAACAAATGTTGCAAATGATACGGATCTTTCATCGCTCAGATGGACTCTCGACGAGGAATCTGATTACAAGATGATAAAAGCCGTCTATGAGAATCTTTATGACAGAAATCCAGCATTCGGGATGAAGGATGTTCTTGATTTCCTTTCCAATCATCCTGAAATCGAAGGCTTAAACAGGAAAATAGCCAGAAATGAAGGTCTTATAAAATCATTGAAAGAAGATAAGAAGGTGAAATCGTGAAAAAGTTCAATAAGTCTTTGGAGATGCTGCGGAGGTCTCTCAAGGTGACACCCGTTGGCTCGCAAACCTACAGCAAGAGCGCAAAATATCTGAGCGGTCCGCACACGCCCTACTTCATGGATCATGGCAAAGGCAGCCATGTCTGGGACATTGACGGCAATGAATACATTGATTTCATACTTGGACTTGGTCCCATAACCGTAGGATACAACAATCCAGAGGTGAACGCCGCGATATCCGCACAGCTGAAGAAAGGGATCATTTTCTCACAGGCCACATCACTTGAGGTAGAACTCGCGGAGAAGCTTGTGGAGATAATTCCGTGCGCGGAGATGGTCAGGTTCGTCAAGAACGGCGGAGATGCTACGACGGCGGCGGTCAGACTTTCCAGGGCTTACACAGGGAGGGAAATGGTGGCGGTCTGCGGT
>JANYBI010000512.1 GCA_025360875.1 Lentisphaerota bacterium | reverse complement strand
ACTTCCTCCTCCTTGTCCTTCAAAGATTTTAAAATCAAGGAGATGTATTCCGGTGGCAGGGATCTGAACTCGTTCAGGGCTTCGGTGGCGCTTATCCGGATATCACTCCTGTTGTTTTCCAGCATTTTCACCAGGAATCTTATGGACGAATTGCCAATTCCTGCAAGAGCTTCCACAGCCAGGGCGCGCCTTTCATCAAGAGGATTCTGTAATTCGCGGATATACCAGCTCAATGGGAAGATGAGTCTCCATAATGCGGGCACGGCGAACCGTCCCGCAAGGAGCAGGACCAGGCAAATGCATAGCCCGGCAAGTGCTGCAAGGATTGGATGCGAGGAAGTCAAATAGCCAATCTTGCCGCCCATGCTCAAGACACCAATCTTTTCAAGGGCGACAGCAGTCTTTTCGCGGACATAGGAGTCTCTGTCTTTCAAAGACTTCATCAGGGCGGGAACCGCGCTTTTGGCTCCAAATCCGATTTCCCCCAGGGACTCCGCCGCTTCCGCACGAATATCGGCATCGCCGTCGGTCAACGCATTTGCAAGCAACGGAACCGCACTTTTGGCCGCAGGCCCGATTTCCCCCAGGGATTTTATGGCGGCAACGCGCACATCCTTGTCTCCCAATGCATTTATCATCGAGGGAACCACTTCAGGCGTAACGCTACCCATCTTGCCGAGAATCTCCAGCGACCGGATGCGGACTGCGCTATTGCCGTACTTCAGGTCGGCGATATGCCTTTTCGCCTTGAGCGACGCCGGCAAAGAATCTCTGCTATCAAGGAATTCCGCTGAATTTTTACGGACAAGATAATCGCTGTCAGCCAATGCCGATATTATGGCAGGCATTACTTCAGGAGTTACAGGTCCAATCTTGTTAAGCGCATATACGGCAATCAGCCGAATCTCGCTGTCGCTTTTAGTGTCAGCCAGATCCAGGACATATCTCCTTGCATTGAGTTCGTCAGTCATCGCCCCTCTCTTCTCAAGAGCTTCCGCGACGCTCTTCCTGACATTGCCATTGCTGTCATTCAAAGCAGTTTTTAGGGCCGGTACAATTTCCGGGGTGACAGTTTTCATATTGCGCAACGCGTCCGCAGCCCCTTTGCGGACAAAGCTGTTTTTGTCCGTAAGATCTTTTATAATGAACGGAAGAGCCGGTCCTCCGATCCTGTCCAGCGACTCTGCAGCGCCCTTTCGGACGCTGCCGTCCATGTCTACCAGCAATCTGATCAGCGCTGGCACGACTTCCGGTCTTACGTTTCCGATTCTGCCCAGCGCATCCGCAGCACCCTTCCGGATACGGCTATTGGTATCCTTCAAAGACTCTATTATTGAAGGGACTGCCGGTTCTCCTATTTTGCCAAGGGCCTCTACGGCGTGTGAATTAACACTGTTGTCCAGGCTCCCCAACGACTTTATAAGAGATGGCAGATCCTCAGTCTTCGAAGGTTTCGCATTGGTGACGGGCGAAATAAAAGATCTGAATGCCGGTTCCGCATCAAGCAGAACAGGACCGGCAAATAGTGCTACAATGACTATGATTGCCAGCCTGCTGACACTTCTTATTGAATTCATGATTATCCTTATCTGATGCAGTGGCTGTTAATGACACGGCTACAGTTCCGCCAATTACTGAATCTTATAATACGGAGCATAAAGCATACCATTATATGTGATATTGGCAATTTATGAAAAAAAAAGGCAGTCCAGTTTTTCTGGACTGCCTTTTTCATTGACCGAAGCTTATTTTATCTTGAAAACGATCCTGGATGTCTTGTCGGCCGCAACAACATTCATCAGATATGTGCCTGCGGGAATCTTCTTCTTGTCGATTGTCTGGTCGATCGTGCCCTTATTGGTCTTCTGGAACATGATGATAATGGCGGCGGCCCCATCCTTGGGAGTGCCTTTCTCATCCGAAGGGAACACGTTGATGATCACCATCTCCGGCTTGTCCACGGCAACTTCAAGCTCGGCGTTGTCGGCTACGGCCTTCTCAACAGTTGCGAAATTCGCATCGCCCTTTGCGGTGGCCTGCTGTCCGCCAAGCTTCACTCCGAACGGAAGAGCCGTGCTTGCGCCTGCTGCCTTGGCATCATCTTTTTTCACATCCTCTTTCTTGACTTCAGGCTTTACTTCTTTCTTGATGACGTCCCCGAGCCCGAACTGTGCATATGCTCCGGTTACAGCGAACATCGTTACGGCGGCCATTAGGAATTTCAATTTCATCTCTCCCCTCCCTTTTTTGGTTTATTTCACTATTTCATCAATAATTATCGCCGTCGTATATGAATAGCTCTCGTTCCCGATATAGGAGGCCTTCCCCTTGACGGAAATTCCGCCTTCCTTGTTTATATTGCCCTTTTTCTTGCTGAGCTTCTCCCATTCCTTGTCGACGTCAGTACCCTTGAGAATATATCCGTACACATAATTTCTCGTGGGATATGATTCTCCCGGCTTGGTGAGTTCCACGCAGATATAATCGGAATTCGGCGCATCCTTGAGCAGAAAAGTGCTCTTCTTCTCGCCAATTCCTGCTTTGAAGGAAACCGGAGCAGAAGCATAAGCCTTGGATTCCGGCGAACCTTTCTTGAACGTGTCAAATTCAACCGCCTTGTAGTCAGCATTAGCGTTAGCCTTGGCCGCAGGCTCTCCCGGCTTGGCTGCTTCCGCCGCCGCTGACTTATATTCCTGGAACGGACCGGAAACCTGGGCACCTTTACCAGGAAGCTTTGACACCAGATCCGGAACGACTTTCTTCAATGGATATTCCATTCCCCAGTTTTTCCTCGGCGAACCCGGTTCCGCCTGAAGCGGAAGTCCGACGCTCCTGCGCCATTCATTCATCAAGTCCATGTTAAGTTTACCGGGCTTGGAAGCCACGAAATTGGAGAACTTCTCATAGTAGTCCTTGTCGGGCATCATCTTCGGATCCACCTCGGCATTGCCTTCAGCCTTCCCAAGCATGAAATCATCGCACTTGCTGTTCAGTTGCTTGAGTTCTTCAGGCTTCCACAGGAGAAGATTCTTCTTGTCGGCGTCCATGAACTTGTAATATCCGCCCTGGCACAGGAAAAAGACATTGTTCATCATCTCCGTATCTTCATTTCCAAAAGTGTTGCTGACGGCAAATCCCGCCTCGCCATCCTCGGTCTGCGCAAATGCGAAAATATTGTTCTCAATTATGGTCTTGCCCTTGCTGCCGATGAACAGGCACATGCCTCCGCCCTTGCTCGGCTGGAACCAGCAGAAAGCAACCGTGTTGTTTGTAAGCTTGATGACACTGTCAGGCTGGGCCGAACGCATCGAGACCGCACAGTAGAACGTGTTTAGGATGAAATTGTTGCTGACTTCGTTCTCCGTCCCCTGCCAGGTTGAGGCTATGCCTTCGCCATAGGGATTGATGAGAATGCAGTTCCTGATCTTAATGTTCTTTCCGTTCGTCTTGAACAAGGCTCCGTTCCAGGAATCCTTGGCATTTATCTTGCCATCGTCATAGTATGAATTCCTCGAGGCGGAATTAAGGACCAGTCCATCTACGACAAGTCCGCCATGATCCGCCCCCTGCTTTCCTTCAATGATTCCATCTCCGAGTCCGGTGAAGTCGCCCTTGTAGTCCTTCGCCCTTTCAAGTATCGTCAGGTTCTTGAACGGATCCCGTGCAGAGAAATTCTGATCATATCCCCCGACAATCGTGAGATTGGGAGTCTTAATGGTGAAATTGCCGCTGCCGCCCTTGCCGTTGTAGGTTCCGGCCGCAACATGGATTATGTCCCCCCGTTTTGCACTGTCGACAGCCTGCCAGAGATCCCCGAACGGCGATTCCTTGCTGCCGCTTCCTCCCGTGCCGACCTTCACATACAGATCTGCAGCTTCAAGCAAGGCCGACGAAACTAGAAACGCTACAACTTGAATTGCGACAACTTTCATTAATTTCATGTTCAAACTCCCCTCCCTGAATTTTAATGGATCACAATATAGGCGGAAACTAATTGGTTTTTCTTGAAATCCAATTAGTTTCCGCCTATATTGTGATCCATTAAAATTCAGGGAGGGGAGTTTGAACATGAAATTAATGAAAGTTGTCGCAATTCAAGTTGTAGC
>JANYBI010000495.1 GCA_025360875.1 Lentisphaerota bacterium | reverse complement strand
AGGAATTTCAAAGTTGCGAGTAGCTTGCGACATCCTTGGCGCAAAAGCGGACTCGTGGCTTGCGCTCGGAGATCGTAAACTACTTATAAAGCAATCATTTTAGAGACGCGAGTAATAATGACACTCTGACACTGTTATTCTCCTCGGGGAATAACGATGACACTTTGACACTTAAAAAAATAAAGGAGCATGACCTGTGCGGCAGACCGGAAACTATCTTTTCCTGCTTGTATTCCTGATTATCGCGATTGTAATGGGAATGACGCTCCGCAATGTAGTCATGGTAAAAATTCTCGGATTAAGCCTCCTCTTCGGACTCTGTCTTTCCGCATATCTCATAACACGCCGGCGGCGCGACCAGCTGATACTGCTGCCTCTGGGGGCCGCAGCGCTTGCCGTGTATGTGATGCTGCACACCTCGCACGAACCCAATATGCTGAAGTATCTGGACAAGGCCCTGTGGATGGGATTTTCCGGCTATCTGATCCTGATCGTGTTCCGGCAGATATTCAATGCCAAGTCCATAGACGCCCAGGAAATCTACGGTGTCATTTCAGCCTATCTGCTGATAGGGATACTGTTCTCGCAGATCTTCGATATCGTACTGATCATTGACCCCGCCGCCATTTCCTTTGATCCTAAAAATATCGCTGGCGGAGTCCTCCATGGCGGCGATGTCCTATACTTCAGTTTCGTGACGCTTGCGACCGTCGGCTACGGGGACATGACACCAGGCGTTCCGGTCACACGCGCCATATGCGTCCTGGAATCAATCGTAGGTATAATGTACGTCGCCATCTTCATAGCGAGGTTCGTGTCAATACATTCCAGCAGATCCCATCAGCAGGAATAAGGGAACCTGAGATAATATAAATATTCACTTAAGCAGGCACGATCCTCAATGAAGCTAAATCTACATAAAAACATGCACATGCCGCGGATAAAACTCAAAGGAGTTTTCATCCGCAGCCCCGTCATCTCCATAGCACTTATCCTATTAGTGGTACTTGCAGTAAGCCTAGCCGTATTCCTCTTCTTTAATTCAGCAACTCCTGACACCATCACCATCACCGCAGGTCCGGAAGGCAGCCTGTTCAACAAAACCGCCGAAAAATACCAGAAGATTCTCGCAAAACAGGGCATAAAGCTGATAATACTCCCGTCCGAGGGTTCCTTTGACAACCTGAAAAAACTCACAGATCCTGGAATCAAAGTCGATGTCGGGTTCGTGCAGGGCGGTGAAGCTGAAGAGATTGACATCGACAACTTGGTTTCGCTGGGAAGCATAGCCTACCAACCACTCCTAATCTTTTACCGCGGCGAACCCAAAGAGGAACTTTCCGAGTTCAAAGGCCAACGGCTAGACATAGGTAAAAAAGGAAGTGGAGCCCATGCGCTGGCACTAAACCTTCTCAAAACCAATGGCGTTGAACCTGGAGATGAAACGCATCTGCTCAACATTGCCCCAAGCGAACAGGTGCAGGCGTTAATTGATAATCACGTAGATGCTGTTTTCTCCACGAGCGGTTCCGAATCCATAGAAACTTTTCGTCAGCTGATGAACACGCCAGGCATACATCTGTTCAACTTCACCCAAGCAGACGCCTATACGAGACATCTCAACTACCTGAGCA
Organism: Lentisphaerota bacterium; assembly: GCA_025360875.1. Lineage (GTDB taxonomy): Bacteria > Verrucomicrobiota > Lentisphaeria > Victivallales > GWF2-50-93 > GWF2-50-93. The sequence goes on along the minus strand of JANYBI010000495.1, from coordinate 3,731 downwards.
AGATTGTGCTTCCCAGAGGCTGCATAAACTTTGCCAAGAACATTCCCAAAGAAGACGTGACGCTGATCGGACCTGCAACTGAACTCATCGCCAGAAAAAACATGCATTCGGCGCTCATTGATGTTCTTCTTGAAGCGGTGGATGAAGTGCATAGTCCCGCCACCCTATTTGGGAAAAGAAGCGAGTTCCCTGTTCTTCTGGAAAATGAATACCGCATCAGCCCAGACGCTACCCGCTACTATTCAACCGGCAAAAGCTTTCTCTACCGTAATTTTCCATTCTGGCTTGCAAGCCTCATAAACCGATTAATCGCGGCCATCGTGCCAATCGCACTGATTCTGATACCCGGGATTAGACTCGCCCCCGTGCTCTGGCGCTGGCGCTGGCGGTCACGCATCTACCGCTGGTACAAAGTCCTGTTTTCATTGGAACGAGAAGTGTTCATACCTTCGATTGACGCAAAAAAAAGAGAGGAACTGCTGAATCGCCTGGATCATATTGAAAATTCAGTGAACAAACTCAGAGTGCCGGCACCTTTCGGAGAGCAGCTGTATGCACTGCGCGGACACATCAGTTTCGTGCGTGAACGACTGCTTTCGGAAAAAAATAAGATTCAGGGGAACCTCTAAATTGTCAGGAGCAGAAGTCGCCCATAAAACAGGAATCCTACGGTTTCTCGTCTACTTTCTTCTGGATCGCTACAGCAATGTCGCCGCTCACCTTCCCAAGCGCACGGCTGTGCGCCGCAGCCAGCGACTCGAAACTTTCGTCTGTCACCTTCTCTGTCACTGATGTCCGACCGGAAACAGGCAGTCCGGCAGCGGATTTGCGGACCACCCATACCGCTTCTATCTGTACCGATTTGCCAGGAAGCGACTCGAACTTCTGGATGTCAACTGTCACACGGCAGTCCGGATCAAAATTAGCCAGCGGCACCGCAACTACCCGCGGAGTTCCGAGCAGCACAGCAAGGTCGCCGGCAACAACGCGGGCGATATTGCTGGCCAGTGGTTCCGACCAGCGGTTGAACTCGTCTATAGATACCCGGTTCGGAGAAATCTGGACTGTGAACTGGGGCCTGTCCACTTCCGCCGGTATGGAAACCGGCCCGACGGTGACGGCATAGCTCGTGCCAGGCTTGCCGTCTCCTTTCGCCGTGGAGTTGAGAGTGTAGAACTTCGACGGTGACGAGGCGCAACCTGCTGCGAAGATCGCAGCGGATACGATTGCAACGAGATGGCTGATGTGTCTTTTCATTATCTTCATTCTCCTGTTTTACCACGTATAAGTGCTTCCGGATGACGTTCGAGATAGTCGGCCAGTATGCGCAGCGCCCGCGCCGCACCGCTGCCCTGCTGGATCATGTTGTTCAGCTCGGAACTCATCACGGAGTTCGGTTCTATGAGCTGATTGGCGCTGTCAAGCAGCTTGTCGGCGCTGGCGATCGTGCCGCGCGCGCCAACAACCGTCTGGTTGAGATTCTTTAACAGCTTTGCGACACTGTCTTCGATCGAATCAAGCTTGTCAGGTACAGTTGGCAGTTGCAGGGGATCCTGCGACCAGTCCAATACCACCGGCGGAGCGTCCGGGGTGAAAACAAGCGACACCAGCAATGATCCGGTAAGCAGATTTCCCGTATTCAGCTGGACCCGCAAGCCGCGTGATACCAGGGTTTCATTCATCTTCCTGTGGGCGGCCACGGGATCCTCATTGGCCGGGACATCCATGAACTTGACTCCATAACGCTTCGGATCCAGGCATATGGTCACGTTCACGGAACCCTCCATTGTCTTCACGTCCAATTCAGGAGTTATCTTTGTGACCTCTCCAATGGTTATGCCGTAGAACTCTACTGGCGCACCCACTGTCAGGCCGCGGACTGACTGCTTGAAGACAAGCAGATACGTATGTGGATTGCAGATGGGCGGCTTGAAAGCTTCAGTGCGGTCGTTGAACAGATTGAACGCCGTTTCAGCCGCGGCAGGCGGCATGAGATGGCTCTCCTCAGGCGTTTCAAACGCCACTCCTCCCGCCAGGATGGACATCAACGATTCAGTTTTGACATGGATGCCGCTTGCAGTAAGCGAAACATCAATCCCGCTCGCCTGCCAGAATCTTGTGTCCGGGGTGACATACTGGTCGTAGGGTGCCCGTACAAATATCTTGATGTTCAGGAACTCCCCTCCCTTGTCCAATTCATAAGATACAATCTGGCCTGCCTGCAATTGCCGGAAAAAAACCGGTACGCCGGCATCCAGCGAACCCAGCTCCGATGTCTTCAGCGTGAAAATACGTCCAGGCACATCGCCTGTCAGCGGAGGTGTTTCGAGCGCGACGAAGCTTGTCTCCCTTTCATCCGACTGTCCAAGCTGCATGCCGATGTAGCTTCCCGAAATCAATGTGCTGAGTCCCGAGATGTTCAATCCGGAGATGCGAGGGCGCACGACCCAGAACTTGGTATCCTTGACGAGAAGGTCCTTTGCATTGGGGCTCAGCCGGGCGGTGGCGATCATGCTCTTATGGTCTTCCGAGAGCCTGACTGTGCTGAGAACACCGATATCCAGCCCGTTGTAGTTGACCTTGGTCTTGCGGGTTTCAAGCCCATCGGCGGATTTGAACATGATTGTTATCTCAGGCCCTCTGCCTAAAATGTGTGTCACGGCAATCCAGATTCCCGCGACGGCGGCCACAACCGGAATGACCCAAACCAGCGAGATCCGCATACGTTTTTTTACGACGATCTTGGATTCGGGAACTTTTGGAAATGATTTTTGTCTGTCAGGCATGTTGAACCTCTTTCCCAGTTTCTGTTGAACTTTCAGAATCCCATATGAGCCGCGGATCGAATGATTCGACCGCCATCATGGTAAACACCACCACAGCCGCAAAGAAAAACAGTCCCGGTCCCGGCTCCACGGACATGAGCGGCTGCAGCTGTATCAGCGCCACAGTGAATGTGTCCACGAACACATCCACCATGGACCAGCGCCCGATGATATCGATCGTCCGGTAGAGCCTTATCCTCTGCGGATTGTTCCTGATCGAGCCCCTTTTCACGGAAATGACAAGATAAAGGAGCCCCACGATCTTCGCACTCGGAATCATGATGCTGGCGAACAGCACGATGAGCGAAAGCGGCCAGCCTGTCGGCGACCACAGCAGGACAACGCCCTGCATGATGGTGTCGGATTCCCTGCCAGAGCTTGTGATGGTCGTCATCACCGGCAGAAGGTTGGCCGGAACATAGCAGATCGCCGCCGCAATCAGATATGCCACGGTGCGTTCAAGACTGGCTTTCTTACGAAAAACAAGTTCTTCGTCGCAACGCGGACAGCGTCCTTCTTCAGCTCCTGGCGCGGGGCGCGAAAGCAGACCACATGCCTCGCAGCTCTGCAGGCCTTCCTGCATCGCGGTAGGATTAGATGTGCTCATGTAGCACCATAAATAATAATTATGAATATCCAATGCCCAACAAGGAATTTCCAATATCCAACGAAATTAACACGGTTTGCTTTCTCTCTATACTTCGTCATTGGACATTCCTTGTTCGATATTGGATATTCTGCTCGTCGGGTTCCGCCCACTCAACGCGGTTCCAGACTTCGCGCGGATCAAAACACGATTGCATCGCCGCCAGAAGGAAAACCAGCGCGAACAGGCAAAAGAGGGCTATCCCTGGAATTACCGTCGCATAATCAGCAATCTTCGTCAGCGCCACCAGCACTCCGATC
>JANYBI010000485.1 GCA_025360875.1 Lentisphaerota bacterium | reverse complement strand
CCCTTTTATTATCCTTATTCCAATCAAATCCTGCTGAACAAGAAGGTCAACAGGGTATCCGCAACTATGACCAGGAAAATTCCACTGACAACCGCGGAAGTTGCCGCGCTTCCTACACCGTGGGTGTCATTTTTCGCCTCAAGCCCCCTCAGACAGCCCACGGCCGCTATCAGGACTGCGAAAACCGCACTTTTTATGAGACCTTCTGAAAAACATCTTGGAGTGATGATAAGAACTGTCCTGTTAAAATAAGTTATCACAGGAAGACCTAGGCTGAACACGCCTACAGTCATTCCCCCGATTATGCCGACAACGTTTCCAAAGATTGTCAGGACGGGCATCACCAGTACAAGCGCGAGGAGTTTAGGTATGATGAGGAACCGGCTTGGCTTAAAGCCCATGGTGATCATTGCATCTATCTCTTCTGACACTTTCATCGTGCTTATTTCGGCGGCGAACGCAGATCCCGCCCTTCCGGTACATATCATGGCCACCATGAGAGGACCTAGTTCCTTCACTATGGAAAGTCCGACCATATCGGCTACATATAGGTCCGTTCCGAACTTGTGCATCTGAAGGGAAGCCTGGAATCCTAGGATAAGCCCCATGAGATAGCATATCATGCACGAAATCGGAAGGGCGTCGGCTCCGCAGATGTCCATGTAGTACAGGGTCTCCCTCCAGCGGATCCTCCTGGGATTCCTTACGGCATACCATGAGGCTTCGGCGATTTCACCGACAATCGCGAGGATGTTAATTATATCCTTCCAGAATTTCAGCGAGGCTTCACCGGCATATTCAATGGCGGGTCGTATCTGGGGTTCGTGGAGCCTTGAATACTCCTGAACCTTCTCTTCCGCCTTGACGTCCTTGTCTGCGGCCGAATCAGCCATTGCATGCCCCTAATTTATATTGCAGGTGATAAACCTATACTCATTTGACCCTATTGACAAATATTAATTGAAGCCAATTGCAAGACTCGGTATTTTATTCGGTGCTATTCTAAGTTTTCTAAGTTTTCTAAGTTTTATTCGGTGCCATTCTAAGCAACTAATTGTTTTATAATAAGATATAAATAATGTATTGCATTTTAACTCTTTCTAGGACGGCCACGCTGTCTTGCTCCGGGACGGCCTGATTCAATCTTGATGTTGGCTACGAATTCTTTATCCCCGATAATGGTATTGGTTGAAGAAAAAAGTTTTGCATCATCCGCTGGTGTCTTATCTATGAATTGAGCATAAAAATCTTGCCGTTCCCTGTCATTGCCGCCCCAGGAAATCCAATAAGGATGCCTGCCGACTTCAACTAAAGGATCTTCTTTCCCGTTGACATATGTGGAGGCACTCGACCATTTGTATTCCGATGGCGAATTAATGCCTTCAACATTTGCAGCCACTGGATTTCTTTCGATGTATCTGCCAAGGCGCATAAGGCAGTTATCCTTCTGCACTACAATGCTTCTGAACCTTCCCTGCCAGATGGTTCCCTTCCCGTTGATATGTTTCTTATGCCAGTAATGGCTGTACAGAGAGCAAACTTTTCCCAGATAGTATGACAGCTCCCTCATGTCCAGAGCTTCAACTGCAAGGTGGAAGTGGTTCGACATGATCACCCAGTGATAGACTGTTATCTTCAACTTCAGCTTTTGCCGTACCAGCAGTTCGAGGAATTTCTTGCGCTCATCTTCAGATTCCAGCACCCAGCTGTTATTGATTCCACGATTGATTATATGGTAAACTCCAAGCCCAAGACGCCATCTGGGAACTCTGCCCATGTATCCTCCTGAATTTTTGAAATGCAATACTTTAAATGTAATATCTTAAATATCAAGCAATTGCTTAGAATGGCACCAATGCCTTCGAATGAGTCTATCTTCTGGCAATGCCAGACATTCGCCTGCATGCCGACCTTGAACTCGCGGTAGAAGGTCTCGATAGTCCATCTCAGATGATAGAGCGCGGCTATTTCGGAGGACGGGAAGCTGTCCGGGTTGATGAG
>JANYBI010000453.1 GCA_025360875.1 Lentisphaerota bacterium | reverse complement strand
AGCATTTCGTTCAGTTTCGGATTGTCCGAACTGAAACAGGCATCGTCGGCATAGCGCGAATATGTGGCATCATACTTCTTTGCCAGAGCTGCAAGCCTGACATCCATGCCCTTCACTGCGATATTCGCGAGGAAAGGGCTTGTGGGCGCACCCTGCGGGAGTGTTCCATTCAATGTGCAGGTGTTGCAGATGTCCTTTGCAGTATCAGCGGATAGTCCTGCTTTCATCAGGGCTGTCATGACCTGTCCGAACTTCGTTGATCCGAAAAAGTCTTTGAGATCAACCTTGATGACAAGCGCTTTGCCGACATGCAATTTCGCATGAGTGGCAGTTGAACGCCCTGTCACGAATCCATGGGCGTATGAGCTTGGGCGGATTCCCCTGGCGGTAAGCCAGCGTAATATGCCTTGCTGCTTCTTCTTGAGCTCCGGCACGGGTTCGGCTATTACACGCATCGTGCCATCGCGCTTGGGAATCCTGTGGAACTTGTAATGGCTGATGTCCATTGGTAATTCCTCCTTACATGTTTTCCTCTATGAACTTTACGGCTTCATCTCCATAAGTCTTCCTGATGAAGTCCGACAGAGAACCGTCCTTGTCGATGTCATATCCCTTATGGGCGACCATCCAATCATCGAGCTTGATGGTGTCAATGCAGAATCTTTTCTGGATTACAGTCATCATTTCTTCAATGAAGGCATTGGCCGGAAGATCGAACAGCCTGGCAAACTCATTCTTCCTGTCCTGTATCACGCATGCGAAAGTTTTCATAATCCTCCTTTATTATCCGGTCTTCATCAAAGCTTCCTTGTTCCCGAATAGATCCGCACTCAGGTTCAATCCTCCGGCCTTCGCATTGACCTTCTCAAGGAGATCCAGCCGTTTGAACTCCATGTGCATGGTGCCTTTCTTGTACCACTTGACCGTGAAATATCCCGTCTCGCAGTTCATTTCGCCCTTATGGCACGCCTCCCTGATGGCGGTTACGAGGTTGCCGGGATATTTCGCCACACCCTTGCCGTCCATGAGATGGAACACATTGTCCATGGCCTGCATGTATTTGTCATTGTAGTAGACAAGGCCCATCCTGCCGTTCCAGATGTTCTCGAACATTGAGCTCTTTATCACCTTCCTTCCTATGATCTCCCTGTTGTTCGTCTTGTAGCCATCACGTTTCCAGGGTCTCAGCCAGTCGAAGACCTCCTTGATTGAATCCTCGAACAGTTTGTCAATGTTGACAGCGTAGCTTTCAAACCACGCCTGAATATTGTCCAGGGTGAAGTCCGGCAGGTTCTTCTCATCCTCCATCTGGCTGTTTATCTCGTCCCGCTGCCTGATGGAGCAGAACTCGAACACTCCGGACCGGTGGAGCAGGAAATCCCAGGCGCTGCCTTTTATCTTGGAAAGGCACTTGTCCTTGTCTATCGAATGTTCCAGGATGTGCGCACGGTAATCGCCAAGCACTATGCCAAGTTCCTTCTGCGCTGTTTCGAGGATGTCGATTGCCCTGCTGAAATCCTCCTGTGACTTTTTAATTTGTCCAACTATCGCTGTGAACGTCTCCCGTTTCATAATGTCGGTATTCATAGGACTCCTTGGTTTTAAGGCGGTCGGACTTCTGCCCAATCCTGGGTGGAAGTTGGCAATGTGCAGAAAATTCGGCACATTGGAATTTAAAGGATAAGAAAAGGGGTTGGTTTTCCACCAACCCCCTTTATTTCGGTTACTGCATCCCGAACAGACCCGCCAACCTCCTGTAGCAGAAGTCCGCCCGTGCCGGACTGTATTTCTTAGCCGTTTCCGTGAAGCTGTTGTACAAACTCCATTTCGTCGGGTCCCTGAACTCCTCGTGCCTGGGCTCCTTGAACTCGTCCAGCACCGGCACTATATCGCAGGACGGTATGGCTTTGATCTCAGCGGCCATCACCGTAATCACACGGGCCTGGTCTATGCTGACAGCTTCGAGCTTCATCCCGTCTATCCTCCGCTCAAGCCTGATGTACTGTTCTCCCAGGTTATCGAAAGCTCCGGGGATCAGTTCCTCGATCTCTATTCCGCTCGTGTGTTTCCTGCGGATCACTACTTCGCCCCCGAAGGCCAGATTATCGCAAACCATTATTTGCGCCCCAACAACCAACGAAAGTGCAAACCTCTTGTCATGGCTGTTCCTTATCCCCAGCGCGCGCGTACATCCAGTGCCGCCTGGATTTGCGAAGTTCAACACGCCGAACATCTTCATCCCGTCGCCAGTAAGTCCGTATTCCTCCTTGACCAGCTCATAGCCCCGGCGCTTCGCCACATGGGTGACGAACTCCGCCACCTCGTAGTGCGGCACAGGTTTCCACGACATCGTGGGTTTCGGCGTCAGCACATCCTTCAGTTCATCCCTGGACACCTTCCTGGCGCCGCAGTGCAGTATCAGATTGTTTTCCATTTTCGCCTTCTCCTTGGTTTCGTATTTTGATAAAATCTCCTTTATGCCGTGTCCGGTCAGCAGGAACCTGGGCTGCGGCTCCCATTCATTCTCAAGCCTTTTGAAAAAGGCCGTGGTCGCCTCGTCGTATTTCACTTTCATGCAGCAGCCTCCATATTCCCGCTGTCCCGACTGCATCCGCCAGTTGAAATCGTCCTGGCCTGCTTCCTGTGCCACTCCTCGCACGCCGCCGCATACACGCAGTCGCTGCAGAAGAATGAACTTGGATTGGGCAGGAACGCCTCAGCCCTGATCGCGTTCTCCACCGCGCCGACAATCTTGAGCATCCTCTGGAAATGATCATGCTTCCTCATCGTCGGATATCGCGTCACGGAAGGTTTTGAATTCTTCGTCACGACATCGTACCTGAACAATGTCTCCTCGGGATTCATCCGCTTTTCACGCCAACCCGCATAGAGATAGCATGTCGCCTGGAAGTCCTTCGACGCCTTGTCGGCAGGCCATTTCTTAGCCGCGGTCTTCCAGTCTATGATCGCGGTCGTGCCGTCAGGAAGCCTGATGAGCAGGTCGAATTCTCCAATGCAGGGCTTGTCAGACACCGGCATGCCCCTGTAGTCCGTAAGCATGACCCGGAACGGGACGCTGGCATCTATCACGATTTCATCTTCAGGCCAGTTCTCCAGCAGGCATGCGACCATGCTCCTGCCCATCGTGTCGCAGCCGTTCTCGTCGCAGTCGCCAAATGTGATGTTCTCGGCACTCCTGCACTCCTTGAGGAAGCATTCGCTGAAGAAGTCCTCGGCCTCGCTAACGTCAACTCTCCTGCCATCCTTCTTGTTTACTGCAATCCATGTGGCCGCCGAGTGGAACGCCCCGCCGAAGATAAGGTTCAGCGGCTTGTGCTCCGGCTCTAACCTGTAATAGTACTGGAACGACCATTGCAAAGAACAGCTGAGAAATTTTCCCAACCGTGAGTACGACCAATGTGGCGCCTTCATATGGCTCTCGGGAATAGGCATAGGTCTCCTTTATGTTAATGATGGAAAAGGG
>JANYBI010000394.1 GCA_025360875.1 Lentisphaerota bacterium | reverse complement strand
TCTTAGTCTGAACCTTTTTGATGATTTTTCGTGCAACGCGCAGGTCGGAGCGAAATATTCCGATGTTAACGGTACTGACGTTGTCGTAGGGACTATTGATCCCGACAACCCAAAAGGCACCGTTTATATTGCCACATCGGAAGGACGAACCGTCGCTTTTGTCGAACTGCCAGGCGATGACAGGATTTTTACTGCAGGAACCGGAAACGGAATTGACTATTCCATTTTCGAGCAGGACAGGAACAAGATGGACATATCGAAGAACAGTGAAGATGTCATGTTGACGAGAAACATCAGGTTGCCGGATGGATCGGCCATTTCCGGGGACTCAGGCTTCCAGGCTCCGACCATAGGCGAACTTTCAGATAATTCCTCTGCTGGGACAACTATTGACGTAATGTTCGTCTATACGGCCAAGGCCAGGCTTTGGGCGGATGCAAACTATCAGGGACCTATCGGAAACATACTGGCGATAGCCGTAGCCAAAGCCAACACCGCGTTTGCAAGCAGCAAGATCGGCGTGAATCTCAGGCTGGTGCATTCAGAGGAAATAGCATTTAATTCGGCTGGGGAATCCAAGGGAAACACGGCGGTTGATCTGTACAGCGTGACTTTCAACGATGCTGTCAAAGAGTTGCGGAATAATTACGGTGCTGACATCGTGACACTTGTCACTGCGGCGGATGATATTGGAGGACTGGGCTGGCTTTTCAACGGGAATCCGGATTTTGCATTTAATGTATGCAGAGTCAAACAGCTTGTCAATTCATACACATATGCCCATGAATGCGGTCATAATCTCGGATGCGGCCATTCAAAGGCGCAAGCAGTGAACGCCCCTGGATATTTTCCATATTCCTTTGGATGGCAGTGGACCGGTACCGACAGGAAAGGATATCATTCGATAATGACGTATGGAAGCAGTTCATATCCCATTGACACGCCGTTCTTCTCCAATCCTTCAATAATCTGCCGTGGCAAGGCCACCGGAGATGTGAAAGATGCAAACAACGCGCTTACAATCCTGAGGCTGAAGGAAAAAGTCGCGTCATTCCGTGATACGGTTATCAGTCAGTGAGATACATGACACTGGACATCATGGTGAATTGATTATTCCGGTCAGCTTCAATATTTCCTGCAGTTCCACCGCGTGCTGGTAGCGTGTAGGATGCCTGGACATCCTCCTGCTGTCCCTCAGGAGCGCTGTCTGGAACATTATGGCCGAGACTGCCGAGAATATCAGGCGTTTTGGGAAGCTGTGCGGGCTGAACAGGTTAAGGACGACGTGCCTGATGTCCTTTTCAATTTTAGGATGGTATTTCCAGAGAGGGGAATTTTCCGCTTTCTCAAGGGCGGAACAGACGAAAGGGAATGCCATGGTAGCGACGGAAAGGGAAAGGCTGTTGCGGTAGATGCCGTTGTCGACGCGGGCATTCCTCAGTTCAAGGAGCCTCAGCATATCTTTGCATTCAGGCGTATCCCAGTCGTGGTGGATGTACGGGAGGAAGTATGAGAGGAAGTTGTATTCATAGAGAATCTTCAGCGTCTTGTCTGAGCTTGTCTTCTTGAGGATCTTCTCGAGTTCCAGGCTGAGACGCGAATGGGAGCATGATGCTATGAGCGGCATCTTCTCGATCAGGGCCTTTTCTGTCTCAGGGGAAATCCTGAATCCATATTGTCCTACCAGCTTCAGCGCACGCAGTATCCTGACCGGATCCTCGATAAATCTTTCTGCAGGATCTCCGATCGTCCTTACGATACCTCCTTCAAGATCGTTCATGCCCTGTCCGCAGTGGTCGATGATCTGGTTCTTGACCGGATCATAGAAGATGGCGTTTATGGTGAAATCCCTGCGGAACGCGTCCTCATACGAAGTGCCAAACGAGTTGTCATGGAAGACGAGTGTCTTTCCGGGGGTTATGACAGGTTCAAGCTTTGCGGGTTTTTTGCGGAACGTGCTGATCTCGACAATATCATGCCCATGATAGTAGTGCACGAGCCGGAATCTTTTGCCGATGATCATTACATTCCTTTTTCCGAAGAGGTGTCTGATCTGTTCCGGAGTGGCGGCCGTGGAGATGTCGTAGTCCTTGGGTTCAAGTCCCAGGAGCAGATCCCGGACGGCTCCACCGACGAGATAGGACTCGAATCCGGCCTTTTGGAGAGATTCTATTATCTCGACCACATGTTGGGCTATCTTGTGACGGATTGGCATTTTTTTAAGCTGTCAGTTGTTGGTTGTCGGTTTTTAGGAATACGGCTGCTGTATCACGGTGTCCACGAAATCCATCTCAGGCTCCCTCTGAGGGTAATCGGCGTTGAAATGGAGTCCGCGGCTTTCCTTCCTGGACATCGCCGAATCAATTATGATCTCCGCTACGGACGCGATATTCCGGAGTTCCACGAGATCGGGAGTGATAAGGAAGTCCCAATAGTATTTCTCAATTTCACGGCGGATGTTCTTGATGCGGTTCTTGGCGCGTTCAAGCCGTTTGTTCGTCCTGAAGATTCCGACATAGTCCCACATGAACTTGCGGATCTCCTCCCAGTTGTGCGTGATGACAACCTGTTCGTCCGAGTTTGTCGCATTGCCGCTGCGCCATGTCGGGATTTTACCGCTTGCGCGCGAATCGCTGAGTTTCCTCATCTTCGATTTGATGTCCTTGGCTGCGAATTTCGCAACAACGAGGGCTTCGAGGAGGCTGTTGCTGGCTAGACGGTTCGCCCCATGGAGTCCTGTGGATGCGACTTCGCCTACCGCGTATAAGCCGTTGATGCCTGTGAATCCGTTGACTCCGGTCTTGACTCCCCCGCAGCAGTAATGGGCGGCAGGTACTACAGGTATCGGATCAACAGCCATGTTGATACCTACCTCCATGCACTTCTCGAATATGTTCGGGAACCGGCGTCTGAGGAAATCCTCTTTCTTGTGTCTTATATCGAGGAAGACACAGTTCTGTCCGCTCCGTTTCAGTTCGTTGTCGATGGCCCGGGCGACAATATCACGCGGAGCCAGGCTTTTCATCTCATGATAGCGGTCCATGAACTCCACGAGATCGCCCTTTGCGTCAAGGCGCTTAAGTATGGCGCCTTCACCGCGCACGGCTTCGCTTATCAGGAAGGATGTGACCTTGGGATGGTAGAGGATTGTCGGATGGAACTGGAAGAATTCCATGTTTTCGATCGGCACATGTGCACGGTAGCACATCGCAACACCGTCACCGCATGCGATGTCCGGATTGCTTGTGTAGAGATAGACTTTGCCTGCACCGCCCGTTGCAACTGTCACGCTCATGCTGGTGAATGTCTTCACTATGTTCTTATGCGTGTCCAGGACATATGCCCCGTGGACGGAATCTTCACCGAGCCAGCCGAGCCTGCTTGTGGTGATGAGATCTATGGCGATGTGGTTTTCGAAGAAAGTGATATTCTGTTTGCTGCGGCATGTGCTGATGAGGATCTTCTCCACTTCCTCGCCGGTGATGTCGCCGGCATGGAGGACGCGCCTGCGGGTATGCCCGCCTTCGCGGCCGAGATCATAATCCTTTCCGTCCTGCTTATGGCCCATCTCTCCGCGCGTAGTGAAATGTGCGCCAAGATGGATGAGTTCATTTACGGCGGAAGGACCGTTCTCGACAATAGTCCTTACGATCTCCGCCTTGCAGAGGTGGTCTCCGGCGCCCATGGTGTCCTTGACGTGCTGTTTGAAGGAATCCTCCTTCTTGTCCATCACGCATGCGATACCGCCCTGTGCGTATCTCGTATTGGATTCATCGATGCCGCGCTTGGTGATTACGGCTACGGATCCAAGTTTTGAAAGCTGGATAGCCGTGAAAAGTCCTGCGAGTCCGCTGCCTATTACTATGTGATCGAAGTTCAACAGTTCTTTTGTGCTCATCAATAAAACTCGGAATTAATTGTTAAAGCCTATAAAATAAACTTAATAGGCGATTATTTCCATTGAAATTATCAAAACCTCAAATAGTTTTAATTCCTTCATATGTGCAAAGACATACAAAACACCGATAAAACGACCGGAGAACTGCGCGACATAGAGCTTTCGGACAGGGCGCGCAGGCCCGGGAACGACTGGTGGGCCATCAGCCTTAAAAGGAAATGGGCCAGAATCCTGCTGCTTACCGTGTCGGGACTTCTTTACACGGCTGCCTTTCCTCCTCTGAACCTGGGTTTCCTTGGCTGGGTTGCGATCATCCCTCTATTCCTCATGGTCAGGCACAGGACGGTCGGACAGGCATGGATTGATGGATTCATATGGGGATATGCGTGGGCATTGACTTCATTCTTCTGGCTCAGGGAAATTGAGTTGTTCATACCTTTTGCAATTGCGGGGATCCTGGCGCTCTTCCATGCGTTCTGGGCCGCATCGGTGCCATTCTTCAACAGATATATCTTTGTCCCTGCGGAAGTCCAGCTCCAGGGCGAGGATGCCGAACGGGACTTTTATTCTACTGAAAAGAGGAACATGTGGAAACAGTGCGCCCTTGTCTTCGCCCTTGCCTCATGGTGGTGCGTGCTGGAATGGAGCAGGAACTGGATCGGTACCGGTTTCCCATGGAATCCGCTTGCGGTCACGCAGTGGAAAACTGTACCGATGCTCCAGTTATGCGAGTTCACCGGGATCAACGGGCTAAGTTTCCTGCTTCTCTTCTTCAATGTTTCCCTCGCGCTCTCCTTCGAGAACTGGAAAAATATCTTTGTAAGGAGACGCTATGAACGCCCGCTCCCGTTCCTCATTTCATTTACAGGTTTGATGCTATGGGTCTTCATTGGCTCATCATCCGCGATTAGGCATGATAGAAGTTCAGAAAAGGTCAGGGCTGACATTTCAGTTGTCCAGGCAAACATACCGCAGTGCCGCATTGCCACAGACGAACAGGCGAGATTCGCCCTGGACGAATACATTTCACTGTCACAGCTGGCGGTCCTTGCCAAGCCGGATTTGGTCATATGGCCTGAGACTGCCGTGCCAATCCCTTTCAGCGTTGCCGGTGAATTCGGTCTGGAATACCGCTCCCGGCTCGGACAGATAATTACCAGGAGCAAGATACCGTTCCTGATCGGTACCATCGATTTCGGAAAAGTCTACGGTCCAATTTTCAAGGCCGATGATGTTCCCCTCTACAATAGTGCTATCCTGCTGGACCCGGAGGGAAACATCGTTGACAGCTATAACAAGATCCATCTGGTGCCATGGGGCGAATACACGCCGTGGGGGAACCTGGTTCCCGTCTGGGTAAAGAAAAAGTTCGACATGGGCAGGAATCTCACTCCAGGGACCAGATATACGCTGTTCAACCTAGGTGGAAAGGTCAGGGCATGCGTGAACATCTGTTTCGAGGATGTATTCCCGGAAATTGCCAGGAACTGCGCTTTGTCGGGCGCGAACCTGCTGATAATCATCAGCAATGATGCCTGGTACCCGACCAGCTCCGAACCGGAGCAGCATCTCGCACATGCTGTTTTCAGGGCGGTTGAGACGCGGCGTCCGATTGTCAGGGCAGGCAACAACAGCGGGACCTGCGTCATAGGTCCCAATGGCGCGATCATTGACAGCCTGGGCGAGCGGACTGACGAGAAGACCGGGAAATCGTATCCGGATCCCATGGAGAAGAAAAAAGGGTTTGCGAATTTCAGCGTCCAGGTATCCGTCAATCCTCCCCTTACCTTCTATTCGAAGTACGGCAATGTCTTCATCTATGCATGTATCTTGATATGTATTGCCGCAACCGTCTATTGCCTGGTCTGCTGGCATGAGAAGAAGCAGAAGCTCCTGACGGCGTTTGAAAAGAAATAACGCTGGCATATCATTAGTTCAAAAATGCGTTAACTTATGCTTTTTAAAATAAATCCCGATTAAAGAGGAATCATACATATGAAAACCAGGGCTGACATACTACTGGCTGAGCATGGACTTTGCGAAAGTCGCGAACAGGCGAAACGTCTGATACTTGCCGGCAAGGTAAGGGCAGGTGCCGACAGGGTTGTCCAGAAGGCATCGGAGCTCTTCAGTGAAGACACGGTCCTGACAGTTGAAGAGAAGTCTCCCTACGTCAGCCGCGGTGCGTACAAGCTGCTTCCGGCAATAGAAAAATATCTTCCAGATATGAATGGAATGATCTGTCTTGATGTGGGCGCGTCGACAGGCGGTTTCACGGATCTCATGATCCAGCGTGGCGCGAACAGGGTCTATGCGGTCGATGTCGGGACTGCGCAGCTGCACCAGAAGCTCCGGGACGATCCCCGCGTGATCTCACGCGAGAATGTGAATGCGCGCCATCTGGACGAAACATTCCTTCCGGTAAAAGTCGACGTGCTAGTGATGGACATATCGTTCATTTCAGTGACAAAGGTCCTGCCTGCCACAGACAAGCTTCTCAAGCCCGGAGGCTGGGCTATGATCCTCGTGAAGCCGCAGTTCGAGGCAGGCCGGAAGGATGTCGAGAAAGGTGGCGTTGTCAAGGATGAGAAAGTCAGGGCCCGCTGTGTCGAGGAAATTGTGAATTTTGCGGAAAGGGAACTTTCATACAAGCTTGTTGAAGTTATGCCGTCTCCGATCCTCGGCCCGAAAGGGAATCAGGAATTCATGGTTGTGTTCAGGAAATCTTCCTGAAGGTAATCCGGAAATATATGTTTGGAGATCAATGATATGAGCAAGGTTTCAATAGTAAGATGCAATGGATACGATAAGAAGCTGGTAGAGGATGCGGTTGCGCAAAGTGTGGAACTGATCGGCGGGATCAGCTCGCTCGTCAAACCCGGCGACAAGGTGATGCTCAAGGTGAATATCACCGAAATGATCCCCGTTGAAAAGGCGGTAACCACGCATCCTGCGGTTATCAGGGCGGTCCTGAAGCTCCTGAAGGATTTGGGAGCGCAAGTGTGCATAGGTGAAAGCTGCGGTTCGACAAGATGGGCTGTCGCGGAAGAGATGCGCAGGAAGGCGATGTCCAAGTTCTTAAAGAAGGATTTTGACACCGCGGCTGCCTTCCTGAAAAAACTTTATTCGGGCGAGAATATCAAGGGCATGCTGGACTACAGGCTCCCAGGCGAGGACACTCCTGTTTTCGAAAAGGGCGAGATTGATACCGCGAAACATTTCCAGGAGGCGTTTGCAAGCGTCGGGATCAAGGAGGTTGCGGAAGAGTTCGGAGTGCCGACAATATCATTCGATGACGAGGAGTGGGTCGAGCAGCCGAACCCGGACGGAGTATTCCTCAAGAAAGTATGGCTCAGCAGGACCACCCTTGAATCGGATGTCATAATAAATCTGCCGAAGCTGAAGGCGCATGAGCTGGTCGTCTATACCGGTGCCGTCAAAAATTTCCTTGGTCTTTCGCCCGGATACCACAAGGGGCTTTATCACAGGGCGGCGACATTGACGGGAAACATGGGCGACATGCTTGTGGA
>JANYBI010000291.1 GCA_025360875.1 Lentisphaerota bacterium | reverse complement strand
CCTGAAACCTGGCAAGATTCATCTTTTCAGTGCCCAGCTCAGTGGAAATCTTTCTCAGCCTCGGATCAAGAACGCAATGAACCCCCAAAGATTCGCCAAGCGGATAAAGGTTTAACCATAGTCTATAATCATTATCTTTCTTGTCCCCGGCAACAGCATCAAGATCAAATGGAATCATATATCGACTGTCAGACGAATACACGTTTACACATGAATTACTGACAGAAAGATATTTGATGAACTCTGGTATTCCATTGCTTGAAGAACGGCTACCTTCCTTGTTGCCAGCCATTAAATCCTCCAGTTTCACTCCGGGAATGGAGAATTTGCCCTCATTATATTCAAGATTCAGCGTAAGGCCTGACACACTTATAGCACAACCAAAGGCACCAAGAAAAGGATAGTCTATCCTGACGTAATCAGCTCTGAGGAAAGGTGCTTTCACTTCACCGACCATGATGTTCGTCAAGTCAAGATGATTGAATCCGAAACTGCGAACCTTGCAACTGACCTCACCTACCTTCAGTTGTTCCCTCAACCTGTCGCAGAGATTATATTCAATGTAAATAGGAATATAGATGCGCAGAAAAACCAGCACCAGCAGGATGATCACCGCCGGCAGCAACAGCTTCCTCAAAAAAGATTTTTTCTTTTTTTCGGCCATTATGTCCAGTTGCCCTCTTGGTACCCATGTATAAGTAATCTCCGGCCTCTGGGCGGAGATTACTTATTTCTCGAACGCTGCGAACTTCGCAAGCATCTTCTTGTAGATGCCGGCGGTCGACTTGTCGGGTTTCACTGTTTCAGACGCGGCTGCGAATTTCGCATAGTATCCGGTGATCTTGCCGGAGCACACATACTGGGCCGCGCGTACCGCGGCTCCGAGTCCCGCGGAATCAGGAACCGCTATCTTTTCCACTCTTGCCTGGAAGACATCCGCGATTATCTGGCATATGCCGGGACTCTTTGAAGCACCGCCCGTAACCCTGATACATTTGAAGTCCTGGCCGATCCATGCCGAATGGAGTTTCATGCTGAGCGCCTGCGATTCAACGACAGCGCGGATCTTCACCGACGCCGGCGCCTTGCCCTTGCAGAAGGCCGGAGTTCCGGAATAACGCACGGCCGCCTTCAGTACCAGCGGTGTCGTCTCAGGAACAAAATATGGAAGCATCATGTTGCCGTCGTTGCCAGGCGTACTTTCCGAAAGCGCCTTTTCAAAGTCATTCCAGTCGGCTCCGCATCCGTCCTTAACCTTCTCACGGGCGAGTGAACCGTTCTTGAAGCAGATGAGGCTCATGAATCCGCCTGTAGGATTTCCAAACACATGTCCGTATCCCTTCGGATCCGTGTGCGCTGAATCCATCGCCGCAAAGAACGTATCACTGGTTCCGAGACTGATGACGGCAGTTCCGGATTCGCCAGCTCCGACCCCGACCAGGCTGGACGGGTTGTCGCCCGACCACGCGATCACAGGTATGCCGGGTTTCAGTCCGTATTTCGAGAAGTAGGAGCAGAGACGTCCAGCAATCTTTCTTGAAGGCACAATCGCAGGAAGTTTTTCGATGAGCCCCGGAGCTGTGGCTTCGCATATCTTCTTATCCCAGACAAGAGTCTTGAGGTTGAGCAGGTTCATTCCCGCGCCGTCACCGTAGTCAATCGGCGCGCTGCATCCGCCAAGCACCGACGCCATGAACGAGCTGACAAGATGGATGTATTCGGTCTTTTCGTAATTTGCCGGTTCAGTCTTCCAGAATTTCCTTATCTGCGGTCCAGTGAACCTCTCGATCGCCGGAGAGCCCGTAAGCTCCTGGAGTTTCTTTGCGCCGACAGCCTTGCTGATCTCCTTGCATTCCGCGCTTGTCGAACTGTCCATCCATATTGGGGAAGTCTGTCTTGACAGCGCCGGCTTTATCTGTTCCGCGAGGGATTTTGAATTTTTGAGTCCGCCGACAATTTCCAGGAATTTGGAGTTGAGATAGACAGAGCCGTGCTGCTGTCCTGAACCGCTGATCCCCATGACCTTGCCCATGGGAACCTTCGCCTTTTTGAGCTTTGAGAAGACAAGATCCATCGCATCGAGCCACATGAGGGGGTTTGAATGTTTCACCAGGGGATCCTTGTTGGGGAGCGCGCCGTTGGGGCTGCGATATTTCGGAAGATCCGTAGAGAAATTGACAGCCGCCGAAGCTGTGACCTTCCCGGTATCCACATCAATCACAAGCGCCTTCATGCTCTGCGTACTGCTGTCCAGCCCGATAAACAATTTCATTCAGTCCTCCAGATTTCATTTTTGTTGCGGATTAAGAATCGCCATGGGAAAAAGATAAGACAAGATTCCGCTTTTTCAACCGGACGTTGCCAGCGGCTGCCCCTGTCCCGCATGGCAAGCAATCCCTTAGTTTAGTCTGGAATTATCTAATAGGGCTAACCACAGAGCACACAGATCACACAGAAAGCGACAACCATCCCGATGTCTTTGAATCGGGATAAACTGCACACACGAATGACACGAATATGCCGGATAGTATTACAGATAAAAAAATATGATAAAATCAAGTCATTTATATCTCTCACAGAGGCACAAAGGCACAAAGAAAAAGCATTTTGAAAGAAAATTTGCGCGAACCTTTCTGGTTCGCAGATTTCAACTTAGTGGCTTAGTGCCTTTGTGCGAGATATTCCCGATAAAAAACGTGCATAAAAAACAAGAAGATGACGGATAGTAGTACAGAGACATAATGGATATGTATCT
This sequence comes from Lentisphaerota bacterium, assembly GCA_025360875.1. Taxonomy (GTDB): domain Bacteria; phylum Verrucomicrobiota; class Lentisphaeria; order Victivallales; family GWF2-50-93; genus GWF2-50-93. The sequence continues at coordinate 1,929 of JANYBI010000291.1, read as the reverse complement.
ATATCTCCTCTGTGGTTGCTTTCAGAAAAGACTGAACTATCATCAAGGCAAGTTGATTTTATCCATTATTTTTTTCAAAGCCCTTGTCTTGCCATTTCCGTTGGCTATATTCAAAAAAATTTTAAACGTGCATTTCAATATTGTGAAGGGGTCATATAAGTGAGTTCAAAAAAAGCTTTTGACATAGGCGTTGAGATATGGAACAGGAAATACCGCTACGAGGGATCCAACGGGCTTCCGGAGGACAAAACAGTCGAGGACACCTGGCGCCGGGTGGCGAGGGCGGCGGCCACGATTGAGAAGAATCCGCGCGAATGGGAGAAGAAGTTCAACGACATACTTTCCGGATACCGTTTTCTTCCCGGAGGCAGGATACTTTCCAATGCCGGAACTGCACGCGACGCGGTGACAATGTTCAACTGCTATGTCATGAACAGGATCGATGATTCGATCGAAGGCATATTCGACGTCGTCAAGGATTCGGCGATAACCCAGAAGCAGGGCGGCGGAGTCGGATTCGATTTCTCGACAATACGTCCGGCAAACTCGCATATCAAGGGATGCGAGGCGAAATCATCAGGCCCGATCAGCTTCATGCAGGTGATGGACTCGACATGCCGCACGATCATGAGCGCCGGACAGAGGCGCGGCGCACAGATGGCAGTGATGAGATGCGACCATCCCGACATCCAGGAATTCATCACTGCAAAGCGCGGAAATTCAAACCTCCACATGTTCAATCTCTCTGTCGCGGTCACCGACAAGTTCATTGAAGCTGTAAAGAAAAACCGGAAATGGGATCTTGTCTTCAACGGCCAGATATACAGGACGCTTCAGGCCACGGATCTCTGGGAACTCATGATGAAGGCGACCTACGACTATGCGGAACCGGGATTCATCCTCATAGACAGGGTCAACCAGATGAACAATCTCTACTATGATGAAACCATCTGCGCGACAAATCCCTGCGGCGAGCAGCCTCTTCCTCCATATGGCGCCTGCCTGCTGGGCTCTGTGAACCTCACTCGTTTCGTCAGCAATCCTTTCACCTCAAAGGCTAAGATCGATTTCAGCGGGATGGAGCAGACTGTAAGGACTGCGGTCCGTTTCCTGGACAATATCATAGAGATCAGCAATTATCCCCTTGACAAGCAGAAGGACGAAGCGGTTAAGAAACGCCGGATGGGGCTGGGCATCACCGGACTCGCAGATCTCTTTATCTTCATGAAGACCCGCTACGGTTCTGCGGAATCCATTAAAATGGCTTCAGACATCATGAAGACGATAACTTATTCGGCATATGAGTCCAGCGTCTCCCTTGGCAAGGAGAAAGGCGTGTTTCCGTTCTTCGACAAGAACAAGTATCCGAAGGGGAAATTCATATCCTCCCTTCCAAAGGAGCTGCGGACGGACATCGGGAAGTACGGTCTGCGCAATTCGCACGTGACTTCCATCGCCCCGACCGGGACGATCAGTCTTTTTGCAGGGAATATTTCCAGCGGCATCGAACCGGTCTTCGCGCTGACCTATGACCGCAAGATCCGGAACACCACCGAGCAGGATGTGAGCGTCGTGGAAATTTCCGACTATGCCTACCGCCTCTATTCGGAACAGAAGCACGACGGCAAATCCAAGCTTCCCGACTATTTCGTCACGGCCGACCAGGTCACTCCGGAAGAACATGTGAAGATACAGGCTGAACTGCAGAAATATGTTGACAGTTCGATATCCAAGACCATCAACATCCCAACAGACTATCCTTATGAGAAATTCAAGAGCATCTACATGTACGCCTGCGACCACGGGCTCAAGGGCTGCACCACATTCAGGCCGTCGGATAAAATGACCGGCATCCTGGTGAAAAAGGACGACGGGCAGAAGAAGACCGAACCGAAGCCCCTCGAGTTCCTTGGGACGCGGAATGTCGAG
>JANYBI010000288.1 GCA_025360875.1 Lentisphaerota bacterium | reverse complement strand
AGTTATCCATCGGCAAATCCATGTCAAAGGTCGATGAATCCAACCGCAAGCTATGTGAAACAACCAACAAGGCTTTCAAATTGATCCATGCCGGCCAGCTTGATGCCGCATCCTTTCTACTAAATAATGAAGAATACGAGGCCCACAAGAAGAAATACCGGAACGGAGTTGAACAGGTTACATCTACAATCAACTCCGTTCCGGTATCTCTTCTTATGGGACTCGTATTCTTCATTGTTGAGCAGATAGGATGCGGCATCAAGCTGTCCGGCATGGATCAATTTGAAAGCCCTGTTGGTTATTTCACATAGCTTGCGGTTGGATTCGTCAACCTTTGACATGGATTTGCCGATGGATAACTTCGCTTCAACCACTACTGCCTCATCGATTGCGTTATCCAGCTCGATTTCATAGTTGCGGTACCGGTTCTCCCATTTAAGGTCTCCGGAGCTGACGGCCATTTTGGCGGCCATGGTAAGCATATCGTCGAGATTGGATATGTTTCCGGTGAGTTCAGTGAGATGGAAATATTCCTGGGTGTCCCTGTAGTTGCGATAGGTGTCCCATACATAGAACAGCAGGAACATGAGTATTGAGATTGTCAAAGCAAATACTAGAATAAGGGAATACGTCGGATAAGAGGACACGAATCTGAATGTCCTGGCCTTCGCATTCATAGACAATACCCCCCCGGTATTTACTTTGAACTGAAACCCCTGTTACGTTTCTCCCCATTGGAAAATATATCAGAAAAGAGAGCGCTTGTCAATATGGAAATATGCCTTCCAATCAATGTTGAGTTGTAGAAAACTCAAAAAAAGTCATAACATGTTAATAATTAAATTGAAACGCTTTAAATTTATCTTTCGCCATGAATATTTGGGATCGCTCCTTAATTTTGGTTTAAAAATTCAAGTTCTGCTTGGCTATTTCCTGTTTTGCTATAATTATATGTGAATAGCTTAAAATCCTAATAAACCAGGAGTTCATCATGGAGGAGAAAGACGTTCAGCTTCAAAAGAAGATTGACGGATATTTTACCAATGCCAAGGAGGCCGCCGCGGTTTTCAGCCAGCTTGACCAGCAGCAGACCGACGCGATTGTCAAAGCCGTATACGAGGCAGGTTTCAAGAACAGGATCAGGCTTGCGAAAATGGCCGCAGAGGAGACTGGACTTGGGAAATGGCAGGACAAGGTGATCAAGAATTCCGTGGCGACACAGTTTGTCTATGAGGATATAAAAAACCAGAAGACTGTTGGAATAATAAGCGAAGACCCGGTGTCAGGAATAACTGAGATCGCGCAGCCGATGGGCCCCATACTTGCCATAATTCCTGTCACGAATCCGACGTCGACGGTCCTTTTCAAGATACTTATTTCACTCAAGACGCGCAATCCCATAATCATAAGCCCTTCGAAGAAGGCGCGCAAATGCAGCTGTGAGGCCGCCAGGATCTGCTATGAGGCCGCAATGAAGGCCGACGCCCCGGAAAACTGCATCCAGTGGATAGAGGACACCAGCAGGGAGACTACCCAGGCGATGATGACCCACAAGGCCCTTTCCCTGATTCTCGCCACAGGCGGAACAGGCCTTGTGAAGAGTGCCTACAGTTCCGGAACTCCGACCCTCGGCGTTGGCGCTGGAAATGTCCCGGTTTTCATTGAGAAGTCAGCAGACATCCCTTTTGCCGTGGAGCAGATTTGCATTTCCAAGCTGTTCGACAACGGTACGATCTGCGCCAGCGAACAGGCGCTTGTCGTCGAAAAAGACGTCTCAACCAAGGTCGAGGAGGAATTCCGCAAGAGGAAAGCATGTTTCCTGAACCCTGAACAGACGAAGCAGCTTGAGAAGGTCGTGTATGACGGTGAGAAGAAGATGATGAACGCCGACATCGTTGGCCAGCCGGCGCTGCTGATAGCGAAGAAAGCCGGGATCGATGTGCCTCCTGACACCCAGCTGCTCATCGTGCCTCTAAAGGGCGTGGGCGACCAATACCCGATTTCTTCGGAGATACTTGCGCCCATCCTGGCGTATTATGTGGCCGACGACTTCGATCAAGCCGTGAACATCTGCATAGACCTGAATTATCATGGAGGTATCGGACATACCGCCAGCATGTTCTCGAACGACGATGATAAGATAAAGAAGTTCTCCATGCTGATGAATGCGGGCCGGATAGTCGTGAACACTCCTTCGTCGCAAGGAGCCGTAGGAGGCATATACAATATGCTGAGCCCCTCTCTTACCCTCGGCTGTGGAACTGGCGGAAAAAACATTACTACCGACAATGTCACCTCCAGGCATCTCCTCAACATACAGCGTATCGCCCGCCGGAGGGAAAACCGGCGTCTGGAAAAATTCGACAAGTCGCTCTATTTCGACGAATCCCTGGATGCCGGGGC
>JANYBI010000286.1 GCA_025360875.1 Lentisphaerota bacterium | reverse complement strand
CCGGCGGAGCCGAGGTTGGCTGAATGGGATTTTGTTAGAAATCACATTTTTTTATACAATCAGAAAGTTTTTTATCTACTTTCAACCAATACGCTATAACAGGCCCTATTCCTGAAGTTAATCCTGCAAATGCAAATGTAATGAAATAAAAATACAGTCCGCTATATTTATCTCCAAATATTAAGCCGGGAAGGACCCATAATACTAATCCCATATATAAGGTTACAGTAAATGCGTAAAACAAAAAGAATGCAAAATTGTTTCGAAACAATTGAGTTGCTTCTTTTTCAGGAAGAATTGTTAAAAAGATAAATGTAAACCACATTATGAATGGAATAATTCTACAACACAACTGAACTAATATTAAATTTATTTTTTTCATTTCTAACATAGTAATAGTATCAAGTCGGCGGCTAAACATCAAGTCATGGGTGATGGCTTGAAACGCTGTGTGTCTAGCCTGTGAACCGCCCCAAACATACGTTAATGTAGTGCGAAATCGTTGGAATTCAAGGTGGTATGGATGGGAATGCCGGTGCCATTCCGCATAAGTATTTTATCATCTAGGTAGTATTAATCGAAAACGATACCAACCACAGAGTCATCCGTCTACGCCAATAGGCTACGCCGTGACATGCGGAGACACGGAGCAATGAGAACACAGAGATTTGGCTTTCGTCTGGTTGACTCGAAATCAACCAGTCGAAAGCCAACTTCTTTGTATTGAGGGGAATGAAATAGAGAATAGAGCAAATCGTGTCCATGGAGATGGGGTCGCCGACTTTATTGAGAACTCTACGTGGTTTTCTCATAACAATTGGCTTCAAATCGGAGGTTTCGGAACGAGGACGCCGATTTGAAGCCCTCTGTGTCTGATGACTCCTCCCTCCGTGTCCTCTGTGGTGAATCTTCCTGACTCGATTTCCGTCGGGAATATATCTCTCACAAAGGCACGGAGTCACAAAGGGGAAATTTTCATTCGCAAGAAATATTCATGGTGCCTTCGTGTCTCTGTGAGAGAAATAAATGACTTGATTTACGGTATGCTTATACGGAGAGCCAGTCTCATCGAGACTTGGCCTACGCCGGCCCCGGGAGAAATATTTCCAGAAGCGCTTTACACTCCGGATTGCACTGTTATATTACTCGCCCTTGCGAAGGATTAGATGTTATAAATTTAACGGAACTTAAGAAAGGAAGCATACAATGGCAGGTAAGACTTATAAGATCGCCGTAATAGCCGGCGATGGGACAGGTCCGGAAGTGACAGCGGAAGCCGTCAAGGTAGTGAAAGCGGTCGGAAACCTTTTCAATTTCAAGCTCGAAATGCAAGAGTTCGACTGGGGCGGCGACAGATATCTCGCGACTGGCAACGTCCTCCCGGACGATGCGGCGGCCACGCTGAAGAGATTCGATTCCGTCATGCTTGGCGCGATCGGCCATCCGAAAGTGAAACCCGGAATCCTTGAGAAGGGTATCCTGCTCAAGCTCCGTTTCGATCTCGACCAGTACATCAATCTCCGCCCGGTCAAGCTCTATCCTGGAGTTGAGACTCCGCTTGCGAACAAGGGGCCGGAACATATCGACTACGTCGTTGTCCGCGAGAACACAGGTGACGCATACTGCGGCATCGGCGGAAACATGATGAAAGGCACGCCCAACGAAGTTGCCGAGCAGTGCATGGTCTACACACGTTTCCAGGTTGAACGCTGCCTCCGCTACGCCTTTGAACTCGTGCGCAAACGCCATTCCAAGAAGAATCCGTGGCGCGGCCTCAAGCCGGAAGATGTCAAAGCCGGCAAGATCGGTCAGCTCACGCTCTGCGGAAAAACCAATGTCCTCACCTTCGTATATGATCTCTGGGAACGTGCCCAGCACGAGATCGGCAAGGAATATCCCGATGTGAAACTTGACTACTGCCATGTCGATGCGACATGCATGTGGATGGTCAAAAACCCTGAATGGTTCGATGTCATCGTCACCGGCAACCTGTTCGGCGACATCATCACCGACCTTGGCGCCATCACGCAGGGCGGAATGGGGATCGCCGCAGGCGGAAATATCAATCCTGACAAGGGCGGAGTGAGCATGTTCGAGCCTATCGGCGGATCAGCGCCCAAATACACTGGGCTTGGAGTGATCAACCCGATGGCCGCCATCTGTTCCGGAATGATGATGCTTGATACGCTCGGTGAGACCAAGGCCGCTGAGGCCATTGAGAAGGCCGTCATGCATATCACCGGCACCAAGATGAAATCGCAGGCCGCAGGCAAGATGGGTTACTCCACGAGCCAGGTCGGCGATCTGGTTGTCGCGACCCTGAAAAAATAAATATTTCCAGGGGGATGGAAAATATTCATGAGGATCGCAGTTCTCAGGAAAGACTACAGCACCCGTGGCGGCGGAGCCGAGATGTATGCCGCAAACATCTGTGCGTCGCTCGCGCAGCGCGGCCATGAGGTGACAGTCTTTTCCGAGACGTTCCTGGGCGAGACGAACAGGAACATAAGGCATGTGAAGGTAAGTCGTTCCTTCCTTTCCGGATTCAGCAGGACTTCCTCCTTCCATAAGAAAGTGCAGAAAGCCCTGAAGAAGTACAAAGGGGGCTTTGATCTGACTTTTGCCCTTTCCAGGACTTTCCCTTCGGACGTATACCGTGTTACGGAATCCCTGCATGCCGAATGGATGAAGATACGATACCACAAATGGCACAGGATCAATCCCCGCCACAGCGGCATTCTCAAGCTCGAAAAAAAAATATTCATTCCTGGAAACACAAGGCAGGTCATCACCAATTCGGAGCTGACAAAGAAGCAGGTCGCGAAGAACTATGGATTTTTGGAAGACAGGATAACCGTGGTTTACAACGGTGTAGACCATGCAAAGTTCTGGCCATGTGAAAACAGGAAGGAGCGGACTCGGATACGCAGGGTTCTTGATATTCCTGATGAAAAGTTCGTCCTGCTTTTCCCAGCG
>JANYBI010000281.1 GCA_025360875.1 Lentisphaerota bacterium | reverse complement strand
ATCTCGAGTTCATCGAGCTCGTGAACGCCTGCATAAAGGTTCTCGACAACGGCGGCAAGATAGTTCTCAGCGGCGTCGGCAAGAGCGGGCATGTCGGACAGAAGATAGCTGCGACTCTCGCAAGTACAGGTGCACCTGCCGTATTCATGCATCCGGTCGAGGCGATGCACGGCGATCTCGGAATCCTCCAGAAGGCCGACATCCTTATTGCTCTCAGCTACAGTGGCGAGACTGAGGAGCTGATCGCGATACTTCCTCCTGCAAAACGCCTCGATATTCCAATCGCGTCAATTACCGGCGAACCAAATTCGAAGCTTGCGAAATGGAGCGACATTGTAATTGCAATGACAGTTCCCAGGGAGGCGTGTCCGTTCAATCTTGCCCCCACCACCACCACCACCGCGCTTATTGCCCTTGGCGACGCCCTTGCCATGACACTCATGGACATAAGGAAGTTTAAGAAGGAAGACTACGGGCGCCTGCATCCAGGCGGCGCAATCGGCAAGGCGGTCACTCTCAGGGCATGTGACATCATGCGGACCGGAGACAGGCTTGTACTGGTTCCCCCGGAGACATCCGTCAAGGACACCCTCCTCAAGTTGACCAGGGCCAGATGCGGCTCTGCTGTTGTAACCGACAAGGCCGGAAAGCTTCTTGGCATATTTACTGACGGCGACTTCAGAAGGCATGTTGAGAACGATCTGAAGGTTTTAAACAAGACCGTGTCGGAAGTCATGACCAGAAATCCGACTTCTGTCAGATCGACGGATCTCGTGGTTGAGGTTCTGAAAATAGTGGAGAAGAAGCGTATTGACGACATCATAGTCCTGGATCCCAAAGGAAAAGTGGTCGGCATGGTCGACATACAGGATCTGCCTGGACTGAAGCTGATGTGAGTAACTCGGGCATTCTTGCCCGAGATTTGTAATTTGTAACTCGTAACTTGAAGTTTGGAATTAGTATTTTCATATTGGAGTTCAAGGCCTTGCTGGAACTTGATGGAACGCCACCAACTTGGTGGCATGGTAATGAAAGCCGGAGAGAAGAAGAAAGATGCCGGCAAGTTGCCGGCGATCCGTAAACGCAAATTCCTATACGACAAATTTATAAATCAGGAGAAATCATAAAATGACAGTAATCCAGCATGTGGCTTTTAATTGCAGGGATTTGAAAAAGACTGAAGCTTTTTACACGAAGCATTTTGGATTTAAAAGGGCGAGGGTTTTCAATGCTGGAACTCCGGACGAGTTCGCTCTTCTGCGCCTGGGCAAGTTCTGCATCGAGCTTTTCCCGACAAAAAACACAAAGGATGTACAGCAGGCGGCCCAGCCTCTCGGATTCCAGCATATGGCGTTTGAAATCGGCAATATTGACGAGGCTATAAAGAAGTTGAATGACGACGGGGTGAAGACCGAGGACATCATCGACTGTTCCGCCATTTTAAAAGGTATGAGGATCTGTTTCTTCCATGATCCCGATGGCAACCGTCTTGAGCTGATGGAAGGATATAAGGATCAGTTTTAATCATCTAGGACGTTTTACATGGAAGAAAAAAAAGATCCGATGGAAGAGATAAAGGGGCATCTTGGCAGGTCCGTCGCCCCTTCGATGGGCAGTTCCATGGTCAAGATAGCCTGGATAATCATGATATTCGCATTTCTCCAGTGCCTGATCTTCATGTTTGTCTTCTACAAAGTTTTCTCAAAGCCTTTTGATGCCGTGGGGAAGGCTTTCAACGTAAAAATGGACATAACGCAGACCTTCATTGGATACACCGAACAGCAGAAGAAGGTCCAACACCTGCTTCTTGTCAAGGCTACGAGAAATGAGACCGACCGGAAGGAATACAGATTTTCAAATCCCTGGCTGTTGAATGGTAAAACGCTCAGCAGCGCTGTCATGGAGGTCAGGGCCCCTGTGACCTATAACTATTATGTCGACATGAAAGGCGCCTGGAAGATTGTCATGGAAAACGAGACACTGACGATAACCGCCCCGAAGCTGCAGGTAGAGGAACCGGCAACAGATCTGAGCCGGATGGAAACGCATATTGACAGTGGAAAGCTGATTTTCGGGGAGGCGGCAAAACTCGAGGAGCTGAGGAAGCAGTTTTATACGGATATGATGAGGAAGTCGCTCACACCCGAATACGTTGATTCTGTCCGGGAAGATGCCAGACGCAGCCTTGCGGATTTCGCAAATGGCTGGATCGTCTCCGATCTCGCCAAAAAATATCCCATACAGAACATCTCCGTCAGGTTCGAAGACGAGGAAAAGTTTCCAACGCTCAAGTATGCCGTGAGCAGGCACTAGAGTATAAAATCTGTAAAATACCTAGAAGTTAATAAGAGGATACATGTGAAGCTACTTATACACATAACGACATCTGTG
>JANYBI010000272.1 GCA_025360875.1 Lentisphaerota bacterium | reverse complement strand
CTTCCAACTGGGTCGCATCAACAGGCAATTGGTTCTCGAGTGATCCTGACGGAAAGAGCAATACAGTAAAAATCGACAGTCCGATGGCAAAAAAAGTAATGATTCGCACGGCTTGCATGTGGAATACCGGTGGCGGGGTCGGGGTCCCTCCGAATAACGGATGGATTGATACATATACCCATAGTGTCAAAGGCATCAACGCAAGCCTATACGACGGATCCGCGACATGGATAACAGGGAAGGCAGTATATCCGACTGAGCCAAATATGGTTTATCATTATCGCCAGACCTTCTGGTGGGACAGCAATCTGATCCTTAACAGGAACTGACAGGGATCAAAACCCAATCATCAAAAAAACTCATACGCCTCCACATCCAGCTTAATCAATCTCATTTTCCTGCCATGCCGGATCTGGACCATCGTCGGCGTATCTCCGTAGTTGAGAAGTCCCAGCATCATGCTGCCGTTCCCGCAACGGGACCAGCTCGCGCCAACTGTCCGCGACTTGCATGTCACCTGCGGTACCGTTTTCGGCAGCATTGCCCTTATTTCATTTATCAGCTGGCTCTCGGTCACAGCGCATGCGGCTTTGCCGTTTGCCATATTTATTCCCCAGCGGCCGGGCATGAGCACGCAGCCAGATTCCGGATTGCGGATGATTTTATCGTGATTCCCATCTTCAAATAAATTCGTGAAATGATCGCCGAACAAATCTGAAAAAGCATAGTCACGCCTCTGTCTCATCCATGAATCATAAAGTCCGCAACGCCCGGTTGCAAGAATTTTCCCGCCTTTCCGCACCCACTTCCGGATACCAGCCTCGGCTTCTTCTGAAAGCGGCAGAACCTGTGGAAGAATCAGAACGTCAATCTCATCCAGGACCTTGAGGCGGTCGCTGAGTACAAGCCGGAAAGGGATCTGATGCTGCGTCAGAACCTGCATCATCTTCTCATACACAGTCCTGTAGTCGCCCTCGTCCGACATCAGCGACTCGAAATTGTAGAGGATCCCTACGGGTGCGGCCTCGGCGGTCTTTCCGGTCTTTCCTTTAAGGTCCGCATAATGATCAACCAGCGCCCTATGTTCCCTGCGCCAGGAGGCATCCCTCGCGATGATGGTCTTACCTCCGCCATTTTCACCGCGCAATCCCCATGGTCCTCCAAAAGCATGATCACCGAACATGAACGATTCCGCGAAACTCCTCCTCAGCGCCTTGCCGCGCGGCACTGCCGGACGCGGCAGTCCGCGTGAATCCGCGCCGACTCCTGCGCCGGGGACGATCTTTACGCCCGCCGCATTTCCAATGGTCATCGAATAATGCTGAGAGACAATCTTGCCACCGTCGCATTGCGGGAAGAGTCCGTTTTCCGCATATGTGTAGTCCAGGAGCTCCAGCATCGCGTGCCAGTTGGCATTCTCCAGCACATGTCTCTGATGGTTGCCGATCCCGATGTTGGCCGCCATCACAACGTCAGACTTGCGTGAACGGGCCCGCGCACAGATCATTTCAAGGCTTTTCCGCACCTCCGCCACTCGGAACCGTATCCACAATTGAAACAGCGGATCACGCGGCCTGACCGCCCTTGGAATCGCAATCCCCTTCAAGCCCGCAGGCCTCAATCCCAGATCCCTACATGGATCCTTCACAGTCTTCTTAACAAATTCCCTGAACGCCTTCTGGCAGCACGGACAGTAGCAGCCATCGGACTGCAGATTGTCGATCCAGATCCCGTCGGCCCCTATCCCAATGGCCCTGTCCACGCAGCTAAGAATGTATTTCCTGAATCCCGGCTGGTTCGCGCACGGTTTCGCCCGCCAGTACTGATCTCCATATTCGTAGGGATGTCCGTCATGTCCGCCGTTCCAGTCAGTCCTTCCCCAGGCGCGGGCCTGTTGATTTTCACCTGTGATGGTTTCCGGCATGACAGTGCCATACTGGATATAGGTAAAGACTTTTACGCCATTCTTGTGATAATTCCTGATCATCCGTTCCGTCGCAGCAATCTCACTTTCCTCGGATTTCAGTCCGAATCCTTTGAAGAAGTGCGTAGTCACCCAGTTGATCCCAGCCTCATTCAACGCCTTGGCCGTCTCTTCCGACTCGAGCGCCCTGAACCAGTCCTCCGACCAGAGGGCATTGCCTTCCTGCGCCTCGTGGAATCCTCCGAGCCTGCGGTAAAACTGCAACGGCTCCCAGCCTGCCCAGGTCCATACCATCATATCGTTTGTCTTCATAGTGTATCAATCCTTATTATTGAGCTGATTTCATGATGCGGTAAAATAGTCTGAAAACGGGAGGGAATCAATAACTCAGGGGTCTATTTCAGGATGATTGGTACTGGAGATGGGTTTTACGGAAGTCGCGCCGGCCTGAGCACTAGTTTCGGTTTGACCAGCTCAGTGGCGGGCTGGAGCGCGGTGCCGGCGCTCTGACTGTCGAGCAGACGGCAGACGGAAGAAACGACGGATCCAATATTCCAGTTCACTGTGGAGAACGGCGGATGGCCGGCCAAGCTCCAGTCGGTATCTCCGTATCCGAAGATTTCAATCTTGCCGCGTAATTCCGGCAGCTGGTCGGCTATGAAGTTCTGGAAGGTCCACGCTTCGGCGTCGCGCAGTCCGAACACGGCAGTGGCGCGCGAATCCGAGGAGATCGCGGCGTGAATCTGAGCTGGCTCCAGGATCGGATGGTAGCGCTGCTCCCTGCTTCCGATCCGGCTTGTCATGGAAGTCCAGGTGCCTCCGAGTTTTTCCCATTCGCGGGCGAAGCCATAGCCCTGCGTGCGCAGCCAGATCGGAGTTTTCGGCTGCATTTCTTCGATCATGTTCTCGGTACCGAGCAGGAGCACACGGCGGTGTCCCCGGGAGAACAGATGCCTGGCCGCAGCCCTTCCGCCGGCCTCGTGGTCGACAAGCACGCGCGGGATGCGTCCGGAAAGAGCTTCCAGGCGCCAGTCGAGAATTCCGATCACGGTACGGCCGGCTTCCACGATTTCTTCAAGCATTCTGACGGGGTTGTAAGGAGATCCGTAGACGATGAATGCCGGCACGCCTGAAACATATGCCTGGCGCAGGCGGCGGACATACGCCTCCTTGTCATCAAGGTCCAAGGTGAAGACGATGCGTCCTTTGTCCTGAAGATGCAGGTTCAGCTGACGGTATAGATCGGAATGCACGTGGCCGCCGGTGATCATGCAGAGGCAGACCGTATCGGCCATCGTCAGATCCTGCGGACGTTCGCGGACGTATGTGCCTGAACCGTGCCTCCTGACTATGTAAGACTGTTTCTCCAAAGTGTCCAGCGCCTTCTGCACGGTGGCGACGCAGATGCCGAAGTGTGTCGCCAGCTCCTTCACAGGAGGAAGACGCGAACCGGGCATGTATGTCCCGCGCAGGATCTGCCTTCTGAGCTCCTCCTGTATGTGGCGCTGATGAGTTATCCTTATTGTTTTTAAAAGCCCCATTGATGCTTCCTTTCAAATCATTCGCTGATGATAAAGTGTATGCTATTAGATATTTTTCAAGACAAATAAATAAGGAATAATTAAAATTTTAATATTTGCATTATTCCTCTTAAATAAGCTTGACAATAGATCCAAGCATGATATTTTTAAAGAGTATACTTTTAAAAATGAAAGGATTTCATCCTATGCGGACAACACCTTCATCTTTCCAGAAAGTTGCGCCGATGCTTGCAGTTCTTCTTTTTTCCATCCTGTCCGCATTTCCAGCCTGGGCTGCGCCGAAAATTACGGCAGAAGGCGCGAAGGTGACTGTTGATACCGACCGCTACCAGATGGTCTTGGAAAATCTTGCAGTGACGAGCATTGAAAACAAGCTCACAGGTGAAAAATATGCGTCGCCCGGAAAGGCCGCAGGCGCGGCAGCGAAACAGCTTATCGCCGAACAGGGCGTCTCCATCGAAAGCCTCCGTCCGGCAGTACCAGTGAAAAGATTTGCGATTTCCGAAAAGACAAAAATCTCTTCAAAGGTTGAAGGTGGCAAGGCCGAAATCACCTACGTGGGTCTCCAGTACGGCACAGGCAAGGATGCGGAATTCGACGATGACATGACAATCAGCTTAAGTATTTCCGTGGATGCAAAAACCGGAGATTTGATTGTTACACCTGAGATAAAGGCCAACATCGAACTCGTCCATGGTGTGCGCGATCGCGGTGTTCTGCGGAATTCGCTGGAAGTTCTGAATCTGGAAGACAACCTCAAGATTATTCTCCCGGTAGCCGACGGCGTGGCGTTCACAGCAGCAGATGTTCCAAAGGACTGGCAGAAGTCGCCGGCGCGTTTCAACTGGCCGATGGTCTGGGAAGCCGGTCTTTTCATAGCTGAAAGCGCCAAAGGATGCTTGGGTGTCTGGGCAGACGATCCCAAATTGAACTACGGGCGCCACCTTTCACTCGCCAGCAGCCAGGGCCGATGGGACGCCGCATTCGAATTCGAGACCAATGATCTGATTTATCTCTGCGACGAGATCAAGGGCGCATCATGGAGATTGAACGTCTTCAAGGGCTACTGGGTAGAAGCCGCGCGCAGCTACCAGAACCAGGTGATGATCGGACAGTGGGGAATGAAGCCGCTTTCTGAGAGGACGCCGGCCTGGGCCGACAAGATCAGGATCGCAATTGGAAGCTACACAAGCGCGGCCGGAGCCGAACTCATTCCGCGCGACACCGCGATCAACTTCACTTCGCAGGGCTGGCTCAAAGGCTGGAACGACGGGCAGATCCGCGCAAAAAACGGCAATGATTATTTCCCGAACTGGCCGCTCGAGTATCCCACGCATTTCGAGGCGGCGGACAATTTCCCCGAGCAGGCGGCGGCAATAGAGAAAAAGGGCGTCCATGTCTTTCCTTATACTAATAGTACGATCATCGACGCGACACATCCCTGGATGGCCGACAAGATCCACGACCGCCACTTCGCCTCCTGGCGGATCTGGCAGCGCTTCTATCCGGAGCTCTGCCTCGATGTCGTAAAAAAATACGGAGTCAGCGGAATCTACGAGGACTGCTCATGGGTCATGGGTCGCCATTCCAACAACAGCCCGGACGGCGAAAACTGGTACAGCGGCGACGTCCGGATGCACGAGTATTTCAATAAGCTCATGCCGGAGATCGGCGTCTGCGGCGAGCGCAACAACGAGGTGACCGCCCGAGGACAGCATTTCGCGCTGACCATAACGCAGTATCCTGAGCATGCACATCCGATTGGCGCATTCATTTTCGGACCATTCATAAAAGTATGGAATCTCCAGCCGTCGCCTGCTGGAATGGATCCGGACGACATCCGCGGATTCATTACAACCTGGCCGTCATGGGGTCTCACGCCTCTTCAGGAAAATGGCATGACTCTGAAGCGCGGCCTTTATTTCGCAAAGGAGCAGCTTCGCAGCCATTGGCCTGAAAAATGGGATCCTTCGGCAATGCACTATTTTAAAGGTAAGGATGGTGCCGAATATCGCTTTGTCCGCGACCACGGCACACGTTTCGTGAAGATGCGTCCCGACGGCGGAATGGATTCCATATACTGGCGCCTGCATGGGCTTCAGGAAGTGGCCGCGCCCGGTGCAGGAATCAACGGATGGGTTGCATACGACGGCGACAAGATCATCGGGATGAATCCTGCCGTCCCTTTTTATGTCGCAGAAAATGATGTCAAGCGTCCACCAGTGATCATCAGCTCGATCCCGTCAGGATTTGCGGTCCAGCGCAGCGTCGTCCGCGACGGCTGCTGGCTCGTTTCGCTTGCTCCGCTGGACCAGCTCAAGGTTCTTCCTTCTCCGGAATTGCCCGCCCCTAAAATTGAACAGTCGGTTCAGACATTGAAGGTCCGCAGTGAAAAACCCGTTCGTTTTGTCGGAGTCGAATCTTCGAAGGAGATTTCAAAAGGCGAATACGAGGTGAAGGCCTTATTGCCGGGAGCATTTGCTGCGACGTGGACCGAGCCCGTGGCGCTGAAGCTCGACAAGGCTCCGCAGGAACTAGGTGCATTGCCAACGACCTGGTCAATCCATGATCGTCTGAGCGGGCTTGTCTACAACACCGGAAAGCCCGATGGCGCGCCCAGCCAGCTGAGACCTCCTGCGGGAGAACCGCCAGGACAGGAAAGCACGATCTCCTGGCTGCTCACTTTGCCCGCAGAAAAATGTCGTCTCGAATTCGTCTACGGCACGGAACACGGATATGGCGATGGCGCAAACTACATGGTCCGCGTCAACGGCCGCGAAATATGGAAGGCATATCGCAGGCAGACATCTGAAAATCCTGAAGAAGCCAAGGCGCACAAGGCGCCGCCAGTGGAAAAGGCGTCGGTGGATCTTTCAGCGTACGCCGGACAGGCTATCATATTGGAGCTGGCGGTCAATGGAAACCAGAGCGGCGGAAGCGAGACAATTTCATGGTTGCAGCCTCGCATCGAAACGTCGCTGCCTGCAACAAAGTAATCGGATGATTTCAATTAACTTATTAAATTTGATTTTCAAATAAACTCAAAACATAAACAGGGATGGCAGATGAAATTGACAGGCAAAATGATCGACCGCCGCTTCCGTCGCGGCAAGACAAAAGTCTCAGGCGCCACGTTCGGATGTGATTTCATGACGGACTGGAACACCGAGCACCGCGGGGTCTATCCGCGCGACTGCGCATTCAATGGAGTTCCGATGCCGTGTCTTAAG
>JANYBI010000270.1 GCA_025360875.1 Lentisphaerota bacterium | reverse complement strand
GTCTTTTTAAACACAAAAGTGAACTAAACAAACAGAAGGGCACATCAATGAGCGCAAAGATCAGGGTGACCGTATGGAACGAGTTCAGACATGAGAAGAAGAATGAGGCTGTAAGAAAGATTTATCCCAATGGAATGCATGTTGTAATAGCTGAGGGGCTCAAAAAAGGCGGTTTCGATGTTAAGACCGCCACTCTCGACGAACCGGAACACGGGATCACCGACGATGTATTGAATAACACGGACGTCATGACCTGGTGGGGACACGTAGCCCATGGTGATGTCAGGGACGACATCGTGAAAAAAGTCCAGAAGCGCGTACTCGAAGGCATGGGACTTATCGTCCTCCACTCCGGACATTTCTCCAAGATCTTCAAGACGCTCATGGGCACCAACTGTTCGCTCAAATGGCGTGAGGCGGCCGAGAAGGAAAGGCTCTGGAACATAGCCCCCAACCATCCTATCACCGAAGGCCTCGGTGAATATGTCGAACTGCCCAACACCGAGATGTACGGCGAACGCTTCGACATCCCGACACCGGATGAGATCATCTTCATCTCCTGGTTCGAGGGTGGCGAAGTCTTCAGGAGCGGTGTCACATTCAACCGCGGTAATGGTAAGGTCTTCTATTTCCGTCCCGGACATGAGACATACCCGATCTACCACAATCCGCAGGTCATCAAGATCATTTCGAACGCATGCAAATGGGCTGCGCCCAGGTCTTTCATCAAGGATGAATGCCCTAACGCCAAGCCGCTCGAAACCATTTCTTCGAAGAATGTCGATTTCGGCAAGGCCGGAGTCCTGCAGAACAATTAAAATTTTTACGAAGGAAAAATTTTAAAAATGAAAAAACTGAGAGTTGGAGTAATCGGGCTGGGGATGGGCGGCGCGCACATAAACGGATATAGGACCCATTCATCCGCCGAGGTCGTCGCTGTCGCCGACACCGATCCGAAGAGGCTTGAGGAGAGAGGCGAGAAGGAATTCAAGATCCCCGGGCTTTACACTTCCGCCGAGGAAATGCTGAAGAAGGAGGAACTTGACATCGTCAGTATCGCGACCCCCAACAAGTTCCATAAACCGCTTACGCTTGCGGCGTTCAAGGCCGGATGCCATGTGCTCTGCGAGAAACCGATGGCGATGAATGCGCAGGAAGGCAGGGAGATGCTTGCAGCCTCGAAAAAGGCGAAAAAGAGGCTGATGATAAATTTCAGCTTCAGGTTCACCGAGCAGTCCTATGCAATGAAACAGCAGGTCGAGAAAGGCATCCTCGGCGAGATCTATTATGCCAGGACGCAGTGGCTGCGGAGGAGCGGCATGCCCGGATTCGGCGGCTGGTTCGGCCAGAAGGCCCTGGCCGGCGGTGGCCCCCTCATCGATCTCGGGGTCCACAGGCTGGATCTCGCGTTATGGCTGATGGACTACCCGAAACCTGCCTGGGTCATGGGCAACACCTACAATTACATCGCGACCGAACGCGCCAAGCAGGAGAAGAAGGCTTTCGATGTGGAGGACATGGCCGCGGGCTTCATCAAGTTCAAGAACGGTGCAGCCCTTTCCCTGGAGGCATCCTGGGCGGCAAATATCAAGGACAGGGAGTTCATGCACACGCAACTCCTCGGGTCAAAGGCCGGACTCCACCAGTACAATCTCGACGAGAGCTACAACTTCGAGTGCGAATTCTATCTGGAGAAGGACGGATGCCAGTACGACATGAAACTGCATCCCCCGGTCCCGCATGCGAGGAACGCAATGTACCATTACATCGACAGCATTCTCAATGGCAAACCCCATATCGCGACCGGCGAAGAAGGTCTGATCGTAATGGAGATCCTAGACGCAATCTACAAAAGTGCCGCCGAAGGCTGCCCGGTGAAAATCAAGTAGGAAGACTGGGCGAATCGGAGTATCGGCGAATGTTGAATTGTCTGGTTCAGACAAATATCTGAAATTTAAGGGGTCTGTCCGCAAGAGAAATTTTGCGGACAGGCTTTGCCTTTGGGAACCTCTGATAATTGACAAATGGCGCACACGATCTGACATCTCCTACGGCGGCACTGCGTTCGGAAAATACGATGGTTCTGCAATTATCTCGTCTTTTAGGCTATGCGTCCGTTTATGTATTTGTGCAGAACGCTGGAAATAAGCGTTTGGTAGGGCAATCCTTCTTGCATGGCGGTTTTCTTGAACCGAAGCAAGTCTCGCTCAGCCATTCTAATGTTCACACGCTTGTCCTTACGCAATGCAGCCCTTGCCGAATTACGATAACGCGCTGACTCCCGCTGAAAGTTAGATATGCGTTTCCATTCCCCACGCTCGACAGAATCAAGCAGGTCCTTTTCTTCCTTTGTCATATTCATTTTAACTGATCCTCCAAATACATTTTTGTCATTTTACGGCTTGGGATGATAGTCTTGAGAAATATTGTCTCGTCATCTTCGACGAATGGTACAAGATAAACATAATCTTCGACATTGACAATGAATATTCTTTGTCCTGGATATTGTTGTTGCCTTGGATGTTCGACAGTATCGAGCAATCCATCACGTGACAAATGGAAAACAATATCCTCAAAG
>JANYBI010000268.1 GCA_025360875.1 Lentisphaerota bacterium | reverse complement strand
ATATACGATGATCCTCCTGCTTGACATGTCGTCGGTAAAGTCCATGAAGGAGATCCGGAAGGCCCTGGGCGAGTTCAGTGTAAAGACCGAACTTTTATTCGAACTCCAGCACCGCGACATCTTCGTGGCTACAAATGAGATTTGATAATTTTCTTTTGCACGCAAAAGAAAATCTATAACATCGGAGATCTTTATATGATTCGCTCAGACCAGATATTGAAGACTGTATCGATGATCCAGAAGGAACATCTGGATCTCAGGACTGCCACGATGGGAATAAATCTACTCGACTGCAGGTGTGGAAATGTGAAAAAGACCTGTACCGCAGTAGAGAGGAAAATCAGGAATTACGCAAAAAATCTTGTAAAGGTCTCTGACGAAATTGGAGAGAAATACGGGATACGCGTCGTGAACAAGCGCATTTCCATAACCCCCCTGGCGCACGTATGCGCCGGATTTGACGCCAAGGGATATATCGCGGTAGCCAAGTCCATCGACAAGGCCGCCGACGCCGTGGGTGTCAATTTTGTCGGCGGATACTCGTGCAATGTCGAAAAAGGCATGAGCAATGCGGACAAGGTCCTTATAGATTCGATTCCTGAAGCCATGTTCTCCACCCGCAAAATGTGTTCGTCCGTGAATGTCGCAAGCACGAAGTCCGGAATCAACATGGATGCCGTCCGCAGACTCGGGGAGGTAATAGTCAGACTGGCAAAAGGAAGTGCCAAGAAGGACGGATTTGCCTGTGCAAAACTTGTTATATTTGCAAACCAGCCTGGCGACAACCCGTTCATGGCGGGCGCTGTCCATGGGCATGGAGAGCCGGAATGCGTGATAAATGTCGGGGTCAGCGGTCCCGGCGTGGTCGCCAGGGCACTTGAAAGGAAAATCGAAATTGAAGGCGCGGCAAACCTCCATCTCGACGATCTGGCCGAAGAAATCAAACAGACGTCCTTCCGCGTGACACGCTGCGGCGAGTTACTCGGCAGGCAGATAGCGAAACGCCTTGGTGTACCGTTCGGTGTCGTTGATCTTTCCCTCGCCCCTACTCCGGAGATAGGTGACAGTGTCGGCGAGATCCTGAGAATTCTCGGGGTAGACGACATTGGCGCACCGGGTTCGACTGCGATTGTCGCACTCCTGAATGATGCAGTCAAGAAAGGCGGCGCATTCGCAAGCCAGAGCGTCGGCGGACTCAGTGGAGCGTTCATACCGGTCTGCGAGGACGCCGAACTTTCCGAGGCCGTGCGCAAGGGAAGCCTTACGCTTGAAAAGCTTGAGGCGATGACAAGCGTATGCTCGGTCGGGCTCGATATGATAGCGATTCCCGGAAACGTGGATGCCGCGACGATTTCCGCGATAATCGCAGATGAGATGGCGATAGGCGTGATCAACCGCAAAACGACTGCCGTAAGGATAATTCCGGTACCAGGGAAGAAGGCCGGCGACATAGCCGTATTCGGCGGACTCTTCGGGAGCAGTGCCGTACTGCCTGTGAGGAACGTCGGCAGATCAAGCCGTTTCATCAGATGGGGAGGAAAGATTCCCGCTCCAATCCACAGCCTAAACAACTGATATGAATTCCCAGGGAATTTATCACTCGTAATTCCCGTAGATGTCTGCCGCCTCGTAGAGGGCGAAGATATTTACACTTGCAATGTTGTTCTCGATCACTGCATCAGGACCTATGATGTATCCGCCTCCCGGCTTCATGATCTCGCAGATTCCGCTGACATGCTCATTCACATCTTCGGCTGACTTGAGCGCCAGTATCTTATCTGAACAGACATGTCCCATGAAGGTGATCTGATCCCCAAAGCTGTCCTTCAGCATTTCAGTGGAGTTCCCGATGGCGGAATACTGTACAGGAGCGATGACATCATAGCCGCACTCGATCAGATCAGGAAGAATCCCATGCACGGGGCCTGGAGTATATAGCATAGTCTTCAATCCGAAACTTTTAGCCTGCCTGTTCAGTTCGCTCATCGGACCCGCGAAAAAATCACGGAAAATGTCCCTGTTCATGGAAGAGAGGTCGTTGATATGGTAGCTCATGTCCAATATCCCATGGCAGCAGGTGAACAACCGCCTGTCGACCTCCATGAAGAACTCGTTCAACTTCCAGATCACCGCGCTCAGGAGATGCGGATTATGGTTGATTGCCGACATGAAGTTGTCATATCCTATGAGGTTGAAGGTCTGGTTGATGAGCCCACCGCCACAGCTTGCGGCGGTGAATCTTCCTTCCGAGTTTGACAGGGAGAGTTTCTGTTTGACAGCCGTATACTCCGCCCAGTCGGGATTTGGCCATTCATGATATACGATGTCGTCCTCCCCCTGGATTTGTGCGAGGGGATGGAATTTGATCTTTTTCCTGTTCTTTTCGGGAGTTCTTTCGTATTCGACACCGAACAGGTCCTTGCCATTGAGATGTGGACATTTGTACTGGATCTCATGCATTTCCATGTCGGACTGGAAATATGATTTGAGCGCCTTAGGGTCGCTGAGCTGGAGTTCGCCGGCCAGTCGTTCGACGACCGGCTTGGAGAAATTGATAAAACGCGGAATCCGATCGGTCTCCTCATGTCTGATGGCCTGCATGACACGGTCCCGTGATTTCATTTCGCGCGCAAAGCCCATAAAGCTCCCCATATAATTCAAAATACAAATATAATTATTGCAGTTGCGTTAATCAATCAGGGAAGCGGGTATTCAGGATAAATAGGCATACCAAAAAAAAATCCCGGATTCGAAGCATGCTTCAAATCCGGGACATTTGAAATCAACAAATTATTTTGCGCCTATGAGGTCTGCTCTTCTGTTCTTTGCCCAAGCGGCCTCATCATGGCCCTGCACTGCAGGCTTTTCTGAACCATAGCTGTTTGTCCGCATGCGGGCATCGGCCACACCGAGCTTGGCGAGATACGCCTTCACGGCAAGCGCACGGCGTTCGCCCAGACCCCTGTTGTACTCGATGCTTCCGCGTTCATCGCAGTTGCCTTCGATTATGAGATTGACATCCTTCTTCTGGAGAAGGACATTTGCAACCTGTTCAAGCTTGGCCTGCTCGGTCGTTCCGATTGTTGACTGATCATACGCGAAATATACTGTCGGAAGAGTCATGCCCGGAATAGGTGTCCATTCCGCCATGCCGGAGGCAGGACCTTTTCCTGGATCACCAAATGGACCAGGGGTGAGACCGCTGTCTGGCGCTGGAATATTGCCTGTGGTCTGGGCTGTCTCATCACTGTCGCCCCATCCGAACCAACGGGCAAGGGTTGAACATCCCGAACCTGAAATCATCGCCGTCAAAAGAATAGCAAATGCTGCGACTCTAAACAACTTATTCACAATGCACCTCCGTTAAAATTATTATTTTTGATATTTAAGATTAGCTTAAAATCAACAATTTGCCAAAACTTTATTTAAAAAAACTCTCAAAACTTTATTTGTAGGAATCAATCTCAGTCGTTATTATAAGCCTTGAGTAAAGACAAAACAAATTATAATTTTCTAAAACAAGCAGAGTTTTTATGCCTAATATCGACTGGAACAAGCTCGGATTCGAATATTCACCTACTGCATGCCATGTAAGAGCCACCTTCAAGGATGGGAAATGGGGCCGTTTAAGCTTGAAAAAAGCTTCAACGATAAACATGAGCATAGCGGCCACATGCCTGCATTACGGGCAAGCCTGCTTTGAAGGGCTCAAGGCGTTCAAGTGCAAGGACGGAAAGGTGCGGATATTCAGGCCCGAAGAGAACATGAAGAGGATGAACGATACTGCAAAATACATTCTCTGCCCTGAAATACCCCCGGACTTATTCATTGAAGCTGTCAGGAAGGTCATCTCGGCCAACATGGACTACGTACCGCCATATGGCACAGGCGGCTCAATGTATGTCAGACCTCTTCTAATAGGCACAGGCCCTAGGATAGGCGTGGCGCCCGCGGACCAGTATGATTTCATCGTCCTTGTGGTTCCGGTCGGCGCATATTACAAAGGGAAAATTAAACCGGTGGATGCCATAATATTGAATGGATATGACAGGGCGGCACCAAACGGCACAGGTCACATAAAGGTGGCGGGAAACTATGCGGCCGGACTCCATGCCAGCAATATTGCCAAAAAGATGGGCTTCCCGATAGTTTTATACCTCGACTCCCAATCCAAACAGTATGTTGACGAGTTCGGGACAAGTAATTTCATTGGCATAACTAAAGACGGCGAATACATCACGCCGGACTCAAAATCCATACTCCCAAGCATAACGAACAAGTCCCTCCAGCAGATTGCAAAGGACATGGGCATACCCGTCGTACGGCGCCAGATCGCCTTCAGGGAAATTGCGAAGTTCGCAGAAGTCGCCGCATGCGGCACTGCAGTCGTAATAACCCCGATCGGCAGAATAGTGTTTGGCAACAAGATCCTCGAGTACGACCAGGAGAAATGCGGTCCGACACTCAAAAAACTATACGATGGGCTGACCGGCATACAGTATGGGGAAATTCCGGACCGTCACAACTGGCTGATGGAAATGAAGTAGTAAATATTCACTGAAGGACATAATTCAGTGAATATTTACCATTGGAATTTTATTGCATCATGTATTTCTTGATGGAGTTTTCGAGCTTGGGCTCGACTTCATAGGCTTTCTGGGCATACTTCACAGCTGAATTGTAATCGCCATACCAGTCGCAGAAAATTCCAATCCTGAGGAAATCCTCAGCAACCTCGCGGTTCTGCTGTGTCTTGGAAA
>JANYBI010000215.1 GCA_025360875.1 Lentisphaerota bacterium | reverse complement strand
TCGTGGCAGAGTCCGGCGCCGGAATCGACCCGCACCGTGTTGAAGCCGCGTTCCTTCAGTTCGACAAAACATCTCTCAAGGTCATGGTAATATTCTCCTTCCTTGATTCCGTAGAAATAGTTCCACAGCCAGAAAGAGATGCTCAGCTTTTTCGGCAGGTGTTCCGGAATAGCGTAATGAATAGACATAGTTGATTCCTCCTTGTTTCATTTTTGATTTTCTATGGACTTCCAGATAGCTTCGGCAATCGCAGACATTCCAGTGTCGCCCGGATGCGCGGCAACTCCTGCATCCGTGAACTGGCGTTCGCTGCGTGCATAATTCTTTTCATCCTGACCAAGCGCGCTGATATCGACAAACGTCCCGCCCGCGTCCCGACAGATCTCCCTGAGCACGGCATCCTTGACCGGATCCGCCCAGAAGGAACTGCGCACGAAAATTGCGGGCGACCTGTCCTGTTTCAAACGTGTCAGCATCACCGTGACCGCCTTGCGGAACGCCGACTGATCCTCCGCCGTGGCAAGCTGTGGAACATTCTCGCCGATCGCCAGCACGATGATATCCGCCTTGAAATCTGCGAACTTCGCAAGCTTATCACCGAAATCATATGTGCGATATTCGCGTTCGAACGCGGCGATGTTTTCGATCAGCGCCTCAGGAGCCCTACCCTCTGACACCGCTGAGAGACGTTTGAGCAGCAGGTGCGAATAATCCTTCTCCAGTGCGCTGGCGGCCATCCCACAGTTTTCCGTCCAGCCGATTTCCGGCTTGGCGCCATGAAATGTGATGCTGTTGCCAAGGATGAGAATACGTTTGGCTCCAACTCGGACTTTCACATCCCGCACGAACTCATTGACCGCGACACCGGCAGCCTCAAGGGTAGTCGCAAGCTGGCCGTTGATACGCAGGTTCTCGATACTTACCCGTTGCACCAGATGAGTGTCGTCGAAGCCACTGAGGTAAGAGGGTGGGAGACCTGGGGCCGTAACGCTGATGTTCTCGAAGCGTATGTCGGAGATTTGTCCGCGCTCGGGGCTGTAGTTGCAATATCCCTGTAGAATGTTCAGCACGATCAGGCGCGGCAGAAAGCAGTCGTCGGCTGGAACATTGTAGAGTTGGTCGTGAGCGCCCTGGTATTGCGGACGGGGACAGTTGTCCAGCTCCACGCGAATATCGCGGAAGATGATTTCACGGCACTGCGCGTGATCGCCGTTCTGCACATCCATGGCGACGTCGGACACATGGATGACGTCGCAGTCTTCGAAGAGCACATCGCTGATATGTGAGGCCACTGTTTCCAGACCGAGTTCCATTGCGCGGCCCCAATCGTTCCAGATCACGCAGCGTCTCACCTGGATATCGTGGAGCGGAGCGCCGTGGCACGGGAATAGCCCGTGTTCGCGCTGGAGGTCGGAAAAGAGCTGGCGAGTCTTGCCGTCGATAGTGAAGCTGCCGTCGAACTTACCTTCAAAAAGCTGCAGGGCGTAGATGAAAGGGCCAAAAGATTCGTACCCCTTCAGGCAAATGGAATCATCAAAAGAGCGGATAAAGCTGTCTTCGACGCTGCAGTGCTGGCAGTTGATGAAATCGATGCCGTCGGTGTTATATCGCCAGTTGCCGATCAGCTTGACGTTGCGGATCCGCACCTGCCGGCTGTTAATCGGAACAATCGTGAAGCCGGGTGGATCTCGCAATGTAATGCCATCGATGCGGACATCCGAGCAATCGTACAGGCAGAGCAGCCCAGTCAGACCGTCCAGACGCCCGAATTTGCTGCCATCAAGTATGCCGCGCCCAAGAATCGAAATATCACTAGCTTTCTCGGCTTGAATGGCGCCGTAGACCACCGCGCCACCGTCAATGTAGATCGTCTGTCCGCTCTTCAGGTGGATAAGGCCGGGGTTGTGTACGCCGGGACCGAAGAAAATCACATTGGAAGAGTTCATCACAGGCTTGGCCTCTTCAGGAGGATTTGCAAAGATATGCAGGGCACGTTTCAGTCCATTGACCTCCACCGTGTATTGCCCAGGCCTGGCAATCGTGAAACGGATCGTATCGTCCTCGACATGCGGCTTAATCCCTGACGATTGCGGCCGTACCTGGACCGATTTGACAGCACGCGAACTGCTGACAACAACCTCTACCGGAGCCGACATGTCCCAGGAGGCGAACGAGGCTATTTCCGTCTGCGACAGTGGCCTCTGGTAGCCTGGCCACACCTGGTTGAACGGCTGGGCTGACACCCGCGCCTGATACGTGAATACCGGTTGGCCATTTACGGTCAGCACGTAATCAGTGGCCGGTGCTTCCTCTTTAGGTACGGAATAAATTACAGTAGTATTTTTCGT
>JANYBI010000170.1 GCA_025360875.1 Lentisphaerota bacterium | reverse complement strand
GGTTATGCCGGATTGCGACTTGATATTGAAAGGGTTCCGCCTTACTACATGCTTTATGTTTTAAAGTGCAGAAGAACCGGAATTAGTGCTCCGAATTTCACAGTAAAAGGGATATTCAGATAAATACCCTTGCAATTATATAATTATAGATGATATTTACCCTTATATAAATACAATTATTATAAAAAGGGACTGCTAATGAGACGATTGGCAATGGATTATTTGGTGTCATGGAAGAATAATCCACGACGTAAACCTTTAGTCCTCAGAGGAGCCCGCCAAGTGGGAAAGTCCTATCTTGCCAGGAAATTTGCGGAACTTCACATGGGGGGCATAGTTGAAATTAATTTTGAAAAGGCACCAGAATCCGGAGATTTATTCACCGACAAATCACCGGCAAAAATATTGGCGCGGCTGGAGACATTGACCGGAATCAAAATAATTCCCGGAGAAACGCTTCTCTTTCTTGATGAAATACAAGCAGCGCCCGATGTTTTCGCATCTCTTCGCTACTTCTATGAGTTTATTCCATCTTTGCATATAATAGCTGCCGGGTCATTATTGGAGTTCGTTCTTCGTGATCATGAGTTTTCCATGCCAGTAGGAAGAATTGAATATCTGCATCTGGGTCCGCTTACCTACGAGGAATACCTTGCCGGTTCCAGCAGGGCGCATCTCACCGAATTTCTCGGTCAATATGAAGTAGGAAATGAACTTCCGCTTCCTGTCCACGAACAGTTCATGGGTGCATTCCGTGAATACTTGGCAATTGGGGGAATGCCAGAGGCAATACAGTCATTCGTGGATTCTTCGTCCTTTCTCGAATCCGACAAGGTGAAACAGTCTATTCTCTCGACATATCAGGATGATTTCAGCAAATACGGAACAAGAGCCAATGTGCAGCGGCTGCGCCGTGTATTTCAAAAACTTCCGATGCTTGTGGGATCTAAATTCATGTACAGCCACATTGGCAATGATATGCTGGCCAGAGATATTGGAGAGGCGTTGCGCATGCTCTGTCTTGCCAGGGTTGCCTACAAGGTCAGTCATTCATCATGCAACGGCGTGCCTTTGTCGGCGGAAACCGATGAAAAGAAATTCAAAGTATTATTCCTCGATGTGGGGTTGTTGTGCCGCGCATGCGGACTGAGCCTGCTCGAATTTGAAAAGGCCCAGGACATCATGCTTGTGAACTCGGGTGCCGTATGCGAACAGTTCATAGGACAGCATCTTCTATATTCAAAACAGTTTTTCGAGGAGCCCGAGCTGCATTACTGGAGCCGGGAAAAGCGTCAATCATCTGCCGAAGTGGATTACATCCTGTCTCAGGGCAACCAGATCATCCCCGTTGAAGTAAAGGCGGGAAAAACAGGACGCTTGAAATCACTACATGTATTTCTGAAGGGGAAAAAATGCAGATTTGGAATCCGTTTCAACTCGGATTTGCCATCATTGCTCGATACTTCTGCGGTATTGCCGACGGAAGAATCCATCGACTATCGCCTCTTGTCTCTGCCACTTTACATGGTCGGACAAGTACGGCGCCTAATTAAGAGGTCAATATGAAAATTTCTGTACTCAGTATTGGCGATGAGCTTCTCCGGGGTTCGACAACAAATACGAATCTGGCGAGAATAGGCCAGGAGCTGGGAGCTGTCGCGATTTTTCCAGTAATGGAGATGGCGGTTAAAGATACTCAGGCCGACATATTGGATGCAATGTATGTTCTATTCGCAAGGTCGGATGTCATAATTTCGACAGGCGGGCTTGGTCCTACTTCCGATGATGTCACCAAAAGCACTGTCGCGGAATATTTCGGCTTAAAACTGAAGGAAAATGCGAAAATCGCAGACAGGATAAAATCATTCTGGTCAGCGAGACGGTTAGGGTGCATGCCTGATAGCGTATTGAACCAGGCCCTAGTGCCTGAAGGAGCCGAGATCCTTGAAAATAAGACAGGTACGGCCCCAGGTCTGATTGTCAGAAAAAAAGGAAGCAAAAAGAAAGTGATTATGCTTCCTGGTCCGCCTCACGAGATGTATCCGATGCTCATGGAATCAGTACTGCCATATCTGGAGTCAATCTCAAAGGACAGGCTTTACACTGAGATCATATATCTTGCAGGCATAGGGGAATCAAGCGTCGAGGAGAAAGCGGCTCCGATTGCATCGTCCGTTCCTGGACTTTCAATTGCATATTGCGCCTCCCTTGAATCGGTGAAGTTGTTCCTTAGCGGAAAAAATCGGGATGTCGTCATGGGAAAAATGGATGAGATCAGGGATGTCCTGAAAGAATTCCTTCTTTCTCCGGGAGTCCAGACAATTGCCGAGGAAATATTTTTTCTTTTGGGAAAAAGAAAAAATAAACTAAGTATTGCCGAATCCTGTACTGGAGGAATGATCGCTGCGGCTATTACTGATATTCCAGGCGCATCGGAGGTTTTTTCAGGCTCTGCCGTTGTTTACAGCAATGAATGGAAAATGAAAATACTTGGGGTCAAGGCAAAGACGTTGGAACAATATGGAGCCGTGAGTTCCCAGTGTGCAAAGGAAATGGTTGAAGGAGCCTGTCGAAAATTCGATTCCGACGCGGGAATCGCCGTTACCGGAATTGCCGGGCCGGGAGGAGGATCTAAAGAAAAGCCGACAGGCCTTGTTTTCATCGCCACAAGGTATGCAGACCAGACACTCATGGAGCAATACAATTTTCCTGGCGTAAGGGACATGGTCAGGAGAAGGGCGGTTTCTTCAGCTTTGAACCAGTTGAGAAGGCAGATAATTTCCGTCCAGGACTGAACGGAAATTATATCAGACCCCTCTCGTTTCCGGAGGCCAGATATACTTGTGGATTTGAAGCTGAAGTCTTGCCGGAGTCTTATGTTCTATCATAAGTTCTGCGAGTTTCGCAGGAGTCATTTTCCCTAATACGGGGCTGAAGAGGATATTCCTGGTTCTCCTGATAATTTGGTGTTTCTTCATCTTGTCCAAGGCATATTGGAAATCTTTTCCATCTGAAATGACGAATTTTACTTCATCATAGGGTTTTAATTTGTCAAAATTCGAGATGAGCATCTTGTCGGATTCACCGCTTGACGGACATTTGCAGTCTATAATCCTTATTATTCCGTCAGGAATTACGTCCATGGAAAGGCTTCCGTTGGTCTCAACCATCACGATGAAACCGGCTTCCTGGAGTTTTTCACACAGTAGCGGAGTCTGATGTTGAAGCAAGGGTTCCCCTCCGGTAACTTCGACAATCGGCACCGAGGCCTTTCTGGCAAGAGTCACCAGTTTGAATATGGATATATCGGTTCCGGAATCGGATTTCCTAGCATATTGCGTGTCACAGTATGAGCAATTGAGATTGCATCCGGCAAGTCTTATGAAGAAGCAGATCTTTCCGGCATGGGTGGATTCGCCCTGGATGCTTGTGAATGTTTCAACGACTTTGAGGTTCATGGCAGCTCTTTTATGGCTCGAAATATGTTGCGCCCGTATCCTTTGATTCGGCAATCCTGACCTTGGACACTTTCACGCGGTTATCATTGATTTTCGCTGAAAGCCTGTCGTAGATGAATTTTGCAAGGCATTCGCTGGTGGGGTTCGGGGAACAGAAGAAGTGAAGATCGTTCAGATTTGAATGGTCAAGTTTTGCGAGTACCTCGTCAAGTTCCGTCTTCAGCTTGCGGAAATCCACTGCGATACCGATCTTGTCAAGCTTTTCGGACCGTACGGAAACGGTTACAGCCCAGTTGTGCCCGTGGAGTGATGCGCAGTTCCCCTTGTAGCCTTTGAGTTTGTGGGCGGCTGAAAATTCCCTTTTGATGTCCACTTCAAACATTTTAATAGTCCGCAGTTGGTTTTCTGATCATATTCATTTCGGGTGGACAAGGATTTTGATAAGTTTGACTTTATAGGTTCCGGAGTTCTTGGTGAAAGTCCAATCAGTAGCTTTTCCCGTACTGTTGCCAAAACCAAGATCGGCGTTGTTTCCTTCACGCCAGTTGTTATATGCGAAAACAGTCTGTTTCGCATCGTAGTTATGGATCTGCATGGAGCCATATCCTGACTCAGGCTCTACTACCTCATCTCCGAAATCCATAACGGTATCCGAGGCATTTGGAACGGAAGAAACATTTTTTTCATTGTAGTTATTCGGCCAGAACTCGATATTTCCCTTGAGACCATTGCCGGTGACAATTCCTTTGACATTGGAGCTGACATTCATATTATTTACAAGCTGCTGGAACTTGGCCTTGGATTCAACAGTAGGAACTCCGATCTTCCCAAGATCGCTGGTGAAAGCATCCATCGAAACATAGACATACTGAAGTTCGCCGGCCTCCGTCTTCAGTTCAACATAATAGGATATCCTGTCGAAAGGCTTGTTGAAAGTGAGGTGTTTATCGACTTCATACTTGACGACATCGTTGCTTTTTACAAGGTCAAGCACGTATATGGCCTCGTCGGTTTTCGCATCAGGCACGAACTTGAGCATGGAATCGCTGGCTGGAGAGGCCTCTTCCTTGGTGGGAGCCTGAGCATTATCTTTCTTGACTTCCTCTGCTGGTTTGGGCGGCGGCGGCGGCGGTTCAGAATCAATTCCGATAATTCCTTCCGCCGGAATTTTCGAAGCTAAAGTGAAAGCTCGGTTTATTTTGACGAATGGAATGAGAAGATCTTCGGGTTTGCTCTTATTGAGCATGTATCGGAGAGTATATTCATTTCTATCGTTGAATGCCGGAAGCTGCACCTTGAAAAGCAAGGAATACAGTCTATCCGGCTTGGTATCTGGAATTTCCCATCTTTCCGCATCATAAGGACCATCGCCTTCCCGGACTCCAATGCATTTGAATTCATCCTTGCGCCTGTTGATCAGAGTGTAGTCGTAAATGCTCAGGCTCCTGCCCGAATCGAGTTTGACAATCACTGTCGCATAGGCGATATCAGATGTTATTCGTGAGGGAGGTTCAAATCTGCTCACATTCAGTACGGTAGGATTTAGGAAGCCTTCAGGCATGAACTCGGCTGAGAGGACAGTCCCCCCATGGAAACGCAGGGATGTAAGGGCTTTCTTTTCAGCTTCTTTCTTTCCTGCATCCTGGGAAAAAAGATCTGATCCTGCCGTTAGCAGCAGTAAAACCGCGAATAATGTTTTAAAAGGTGTCATCATGTCCTTTATTTACTGATATTCGGTTAACATAATCCTTTTTCCAATCAAAACAAAATCCTGAAGGTAAAATCTTCTTTAAACCACAGAATACACGGAAAATACATAATTCCCAATTTCGATCTCAATGGAACCTCAAATTACCCTGTGCTGGCGTCCAGAAGCCGTTGCATGGACATCCCGAATATCTCCAGTGTCCATTCGACATCGGTAAATGCGCGGTGGGCCTGGCCGTCACCCGTGCCTAGGCTGAAATGTCGCTGGAGGCTCTGCAGGCTGTAGCTGGGAAGTCCGGGATAGGCGTGCCTGATTATGGCTATCGAATCCATGGTCTTGCCGTCCCAGAGGGGGATGCCGTGACGGTGAAGGCTCTCCTGCAGGAAGGAGAGATCGAATCTTCCGTTATGGGCGACGAGTGTACTTTCTTCGGCGAACGACATGAAATCCTTCCCGATTGATGGAAATGATGGCGCGCTTAAGACCATCTCGTTAGTGATCCGGTGTATGCGGATGACTTCGTCCGGAATACTCATTCCGGGATTCAGAAGTGAATGGAAACGGGAATGAATGCCGTCGATATCCACCCTGATAGCCGCTATTTCCACTATCCTGTCCATGACAGGCGACATGCCGGTAGTTTCCACATCGAACACTGTGAACGGGCCCAGCTCATGCCATTTTGAAGGATTGTCTTTCATCAGGGAACTTATTATTTTTATGCGTGCGTTCAAGCAGTTATGATATTTTTTCTTCGCAGAAGAAAAAATGGATTGATTTTGTCGCTTTGAAAAGGAATAGTTTATGGAAATATTTCCATAAAGGGGAAGAAGGGAAGAAATGCCTACGGAATTCGTACATCTCCATGTCCATTCAGACTATAGCATACTTGACGGCGCATGTTCAGTATCCGGTCTTGCAGATCTGGCAATCGAACATGGCATGGGCTCTGTGGCTATAACCGACCACGGCTACCTGGGAGGCGCCCTTGAGTTCTTCATGAAGATGAACAAGAAGAAGGTCAAGCCCATCATCGGGGTTGAGACATATGTTTCACCGACAAACAGGTTCGACAAGGACAACTCGAGATCCGACATACGCGGATTCCACCTGATACTGCTTGCTGAGAATTTCACCGGATACCAGAACCTATGCAAGCTTGCCACTGCATCCGTCCTCGAAGGATTCTACTATAACCCCAGGATCGACAAGGAACTGCTCGCAGCCCATAGCAAGGGTCTCATCGGGATGAGTGCCTGCATGAGCGGAGAGATTGCCAGAGCCATCCTGCATAACAGGATAAAAGATGCCAAAAAGATACTCTCCGAATATCTGGACATATTCGGCAAGGACAATTTCTACCTCGAGATAATGGAGCACGGAATACCCGAACAGAAGGTGGTCAACAAGGAGATGGTCCTCCTGAGCCGCGAATTCGGAATTCCACTGGTTGCCACGAATGATGTCCATTACCTGAAGAAGGAGCACGCCTATTCCCACGAGCTGATGCTGTGCATACAGACCCATGCCATCATCACCGACGAAAAAAGAATGAAGATGCATGGAGACCAGTTCTACTTCAAGAGCGGTGACGAGATGGCCGCTGTTTTTCCAGAACTGCCGGAGGCTTTGAAGAATACCTTGGTAGTCGCCGAAAGATGCAATCTGGACATACCTATCACCAATGTCAACCATTATCCTGTCTACCAGGTGGAGGCAGGCCTGACACAGAAAGATGTCCTAAGAAAGATATGCATCGAAAACATTATGGACAGGTATGGGTTCGATGCCTCAGACGAAAGCAGGCTTACCGATGACCAGAAGAAGATAAT
>JANYBI010000168.1 GCA_025360875.1 Lentisphaerota bacterium | reverse complement strand
GGTTATGCCGGATTGCGACTTGATATTGAAAGGGTTCCGCCTTACTACATGCTTTATGTTTTAAAGTGCAGAAGAACCGTTTTTTTCTAGCACTGACCTGAGTTTTGGATGGGTTCTTTTATGCGATTAGTGTATAATATGGCAGAAGTTTTTTAATTGCTTAAAAGAGAATCTCTAATAATACCACTGGAGGAGTCAAGATGGATAATGCCCGTACCAATATCATAGCGACCATAGGTCCCGCAAGCGCTGATGAGAAGATTATGAAGTCCATGCTCGAAGCCGGAGTAGATATATTCAGGATCAACCTTTCGCACTCAGACAGGGACACTCATCGTTCATCGATCAGGAAAGGGAAGGCTCTAGGAGCAACCATTATGATAGATCTGCCCGGACCAAAGCTGCGCATCGGTGATTCGAGCATTCCTCTGCCATACTCTGTCAAGGTAGGGGAGAAAATGTTTTTCACAGGTTCTTCTGCCGAATTCAGGAGTTCAATGCCGAGTCTTGTACTTCCAAGGGGGGTGGACTTTTCCATGGCCGAACCTGGGATGCTTGTGCTTGTCGACGACGGCAAGCTGGAATTCATCGTCAAGGAAGTTTCGTCGAAAGGAGTTGTCGTACAGAGCGATTCCGAAGGACCTCTTTGTGCGAGGAAAGGAGTCGCGTTCTCAAAGGATCTTACCAATTTTCCACCCCTTGTCAATGAAGACCGCCAAGCAATTGCGGAACTCGCAGGTGAGCCGTTTGATATTGTAGCCGCATCCTTCGTGAGGAATGACGATACCATCCATGAACTCCGCGCAGAACTCGCGAAATACGGAAGTTCAGCGAAGATAATAGCAAAAATAGAGGATCCGTCAGGTGTAAGGAACATTGAATCCATCATCAAGGCCGCCGATGGGATCATGGTGGCGCGAGGGGATCTTGGCGTCTGCACTCCAATTGCCGCACTTCCCATACTGCAGAAACGTCTTGTCTCACTTGCCGTCTACTACAGGAAGACTGTGATTGTGGCGACACAGATGCTCGAGTCAATGACGGAAAGCCTTTTGCCCACACGCGCCGAAGTTACAGATGTAGCGAATGCGGTGCTTGATGGCGCTGATGCAGTAATGCTTTCCGGGGAGACTGCGGTAGGCAAACATCCGGTTAAAGTCGTTGAAACCATGTCGAAGATAATATTCCATGCCGAATCAGCATTCAGGACCGGTCTCAAGGACATATTGTGACACAGACAGGGTCAATAGGCTGAAATTTCTAATTAGATGAGACTGGCGATTTTTTTACATTCATCGAGAACCTTGTCGCCAAATGCACCGGAGGCCTTTTCAATAATGAATTCCTCGTCGGTTATTTTCCCTTCGAAATCCAACATCATTCCAAGTCCGGCCGAGGCGGTGAATGAATTCCCATCCCACTCCACATAATCCGAATAACCTAGTTCATCCAGGGATTTCTGGACAATCTTCTTGACTTCTGAGGCACTGCCTCTTCTATGCTTATGTATGAATTCAGGCATTTGACGTTGCTCTGTTATGTTTATAATATGGAAGACGGTAGAACATAAAAAAACTTGGCCGGTTTTTTGCCGGCCAAGTTTCGTCATACTTCAACAATGTGTCCGGAAAATAATTCCGTCACTAGTCTTATGCTGCGATGAGCTTGTTCACCACGTCAACTGCAGAAGCTGCATCTGCCGCATAGCCGTCGGCACCGATTTCCTTGGCGAAACTGTCTGTAAGCGGAGCGCCGCCTACAATGGTTTTTGCCTTCAATCCAGATGTCTTGAGAGCATCGATTGTAGCCTTCATTGAACCCATGGTTGTAGTGAGAAGGGCGCTCATCGCAATTACCTGGGCTTTCTTATCCTTGACTGCCTCGAGGAATTTCTGGGGTTCGACATTTACGCCGAGATCGATGACTTCATAGCCTGCTCCTTCAAGCATCATCCTGACAAGGTTCTTGCCGATGTCATGGAGATCTCCCTTGACTGTTCCAATACATACGATGCCTTTCGCCTTGACGTCGGCGGCTTTGAGATGGGGCTTGAGGACAGCCATTCCCGAATTCATGGCTCTTGCTGCGATAAGTACTTCTGGAACGTAGACCTGGTTGTTCTTGAATTTTTCACCGATGATGCCCATTGCTGAGATGAGTCCCTCGTTGAGGATTTTTTCAACAGGAATCTTCTCCTTTATCGCTTGCTCACAGAGGATCTTGACATCATTGGCTTTTCCCTTCATCAGATTCTCTTTGATCGAATTCAGAAGTTCTGCGCTCATAAAATTCCTTTCTATTTTGAATTTTGCAGTACTGGTCTATTTAAAAACATATGCTATATTTTACCAATTAAATTAATACTTTCTATAATAATTTTGTAAATTATTAGTAAATAACTGCAAATATGGACGAAAGTTTCTATAAAAGAATTGATACGGTACTCGAAAATCTTGACAACCACGCACATTGTGGAGGCGTGTATCACGATATCGAGGGAAAAGATTTTCCAAGGGTTGGAAAGGCTTTTTGCCGTCTTTGTTCCGCCTGCGTGTTCCATTCAAAAGCGGGTGATTTCTGCAGACAGGCTGCAAGAACCGCGGCTTACCAGTCGCTGATCAAGGGAGATGTCCACTGCTTCAAATGCTGGCTTGGCCTCTATGGAATTGTGATTCCAGTCGCGCCCGATGGTGACAAGATCATTGGAGCGATTGAGATTGGAGGGCTTCTTCCAAAAGGAGAGCTCCAGAAGATACAGCATAACATGATATCCACTCTTTCGGCGATCGACTCCGGTGAAAAGCTTCAGCATTTCATAAATACTTTCCAGGGAATAGAGGAGATGCCGAGTGTTGAGATGGAGAAGATCGGCGAATTCCTCAAGGAGGCCGTCCTGTCTTCAGGACTTCTGTCGGCCACTAAATTTTCCGAGAGGCACGCCCTGTGGAAACAGCAGGAGCGTCTTGCGGTCGGCATGGAGGCTCTCGGCTCTGTCCGCGGGGAAAGAAGAAAAATTATTCTTTTCTGCTCGGAGGAGCTTTCAGGTCTTATGCAGTCAGGAAATGAAAAGGAATTTTTAAAGAAGACAGATGAAGTACTCAGCCTTATCCTTCTTGAGTCATCGCAGGAAATCGGACAGGTCAAGGCTTTTCTTGCAATGGTCATATCCATACTTTCAATTGGTTTTATTCTCAGAGGTGACAGATGGTCCAAGGTGATGACCGTGAACAATCTCTATATGGAGGAAGTGGCCAAGTTCGATGATATAAAGGAACTTTGTTTCTGGTTCGAACGTCTCACCCTGAAACTGTTCAACAATACGCATGTTGATAAAAAGGAGGAGGATGTTTCGGAAAAGGTGATCTCGTACCTGCACAGGCATTTCAGTGAGGATATCAGGCTTGTTGAGGTTGCGAAATTCGCAGGGGCAAGCACTTCGGGAGTCATGCACAAGCTCAAAAAGGAGACGGACCAGACTTTCTCACAGCATCTCAACGCCATAAGGGTCAAGGAGGCGAAAAGACTTCTTGCGTTCACGTCTCTTCCTCTCGGGGAGATAAGTGGAAGATGCGGATTTCGTGACCAGAGCTATTTCACGAAGGTTTTTACAAAGACCGTAAACATCGGGCCGAGGGAGTTCAGGAAGATGCTTGTCAACGGGAACCAATAGAGGCTTCCATCTGGGCCTTGGC
>JANYBI010000125.1 GCA_025360875.1 Lentisphaerota bacterium | reverse complement strand
GGCTGTTCAGGCAGGTTCATCGTCCAGATCTGCGCGCCGTCCAGACGGCTGTAGCCGCCTATCTTGTTGATTTTTCCGTCGGAATAGGCGACGACCACCTGGTCTTTGGCCAGTACGAACGAAGCGGGGAAGAGAATATTTCCGGTCTTCCAGAGCGGGGTAGGCACCGTGGGGTTCGGAGTTCCGAGCAGGTTGCCGACTCCGTTTTTCGGAGTGATCACTGCGAGGTCGGCGTCCCATGCAGGAAGCGATATGCCCGATTCGGCAATCGGACGGTTCTGCGGTTTTTCCTCATCGCTGACCATGGCGAATCCGGCCCCGCCCAGAGGACGGGTGATAGTGTCCTGGGTCTCGCTCAGGCGACGTCCGCCACGCATGACCCACTTGTCCATGACGGCGATTTCGCTGCCGAAATGTCCGCCGCCGATCGCCTTCCAGTCTCCGGTCTTGAGATCAAAATATCCTGCGGGCATGCCGCAGACCCACATCTTGCCGTTTCCGAGGGCGATGTTACCCAGATTTTCCAAACCTCCGGGACCTGTCGCGGCATCATCCTTCTCCCAGATGACCTCGCCGGTTTTGATGTTCAATGCATAGGCATGGATTCCATTGTCCCTCTGGTAACCCGCTACGGTATATGCGACGCCATCCTGGACGGCGACGCCCGGCGTTACAGGCCAGGTGCTGATAAGGTGGCCGAACCAGAACAGCTTCCTGTCCACCGGTGCCGCCAGGAACTGCCACAGGCACGCTCCAGTCGTGGCATCAAGGCAGTAGACGCGTCCGTCGCCACCGCCTACGAGCACACGGCCATCGGCGATGGTCGGAGGAGCGAACACCATGTTTCCTGTTGCGAAGGACCATTGCTCCTTGCCGGTCACCACATCAAGGCAATGGACTATCCCGTCATGGGATGCGAACCACACGTGTCCTGCCGCCGTCACCGGCGCAGTGGCGATATGGTCGGGTTTCAGGGACTGTCCGTCCGCAAATGCATAGGCGCTTGCCAGCGGTACGGCTACTGAAGGCTTCCAATGCCAGACGACGTCGGACACCATGCCAGAGGCGGCCGGACTTGCCGCGCTGCGTGAACTGTCATGCCGGTATGTAGGCCAGTCATATGCGTCAATCTTCATGGCGGCCGGCTCCTTTGAATCGATCATTTCGAGCCTGGGCTTCCATTCCGGAGCCGTGTTCGGCTTGATGTTTCCGGCCGATACCAGCGCCCTGTAGCCCTTGACTTCATAATAGCAGCCGCACTCCGAAGGCACGGTGACCATTGTGCCTTCCGAGACAAAAGTTCCTACGTCGCAGGGCGACTTGATGTCTTCATTCCGGATCAGCTTGTTCGTCGTGGCATCCTGCACCTTTCCGAAACAGCTGATCAGATATCCAGGGACATAGGTGGTCGGTCCGCAGCCGCTTGAAATGAAAGAGGGGCCTTTGGTGGCATTTCCTGTCAGCATGTCCAGCGGAGTATCTCCTCCTCCGAGCCATGTGCCGTCAACGGCGCATGCAGTAAGTCCGCGATAAGATCCGCCTGAAGTCGGTTTCTTCCAGAGGAATGTTCCGTCCTTGCGGGAGAAGGCATAAGTATCCTTGACCCATTTCGCCCTGAAGAGCAATACGTCCTCATAGGCGCTCATCACCGGCAGGGAAACCAGGAATTCGCGGATGACCTTCAATTCCGGCGTCTTGTAGGCTTCCTGCAGTCCTGGATCCTGATTCACCCATAGCTGTTTGCCGTCCTTCAGTTCGCGGCAGACCAGTCCCAGCCCCTGTACCAGGCAGTAGATCTTGTTGTCGCGGATCACTAGAAGTTTCTCGTCAACGTCCCCGGCGACAGTGTCATGCCAGAGTTCCTTGTTCTCTTTCAGATCATAGACGGATATTTCGCGGCCGATCGGGTTGGCGGAGACAGTCTGGTATGAAATAGGGGTTATGACGTCCGCATCCCCCGACATCATGGCCAGCATGTTTCCGGAACATCCGATCCACTTGACCTGTCCATCTTTTTTCGGGCCGGGGATGACTCCGCATTCCTCTCCTGTCTCAGCGTTCAAACGCATGACGCCATCGCCGAAAACCAGCAGCAGTGAATCATCAGTGGCTATAACGCATGAACGTCCGGGGATATAACCGCCATGCGGGACTTTTTCAGTTTCCGGCACCTGGCGCAGGCGTTTCTGCCAGAGCACAATGCCGTTGTTCAGGCTCCTCGTAGTCATCGAAACCCTATCCATGGCGTTGCGGCTGCCGCGAAGCGAGAACATTCGGCCGTTGCATGACACGACCGTCGTGCCCCAGAAACCTTCCTGCCTCGGCAATCCCCACCATTGCGTGAGGAAAGGAGCCTTGAACGTGGAATCATTTGAAACCTGGTTGTTGTCCGCCCCATGATTGCGATGGGTCCACGCTTCGGAACCGTTTGGAAATTCATTCTTCAGGATGGCCCAGTTACCGGAATTGTCGGAGACAGTCTTGGCAAGCGGCATATTTTTGGTCCAGGCATCCAGAGGTTTGGACAATCCATCTCCCGCTTCCTTTGTGCGGCCCACCAATGCCGCGCCGCGCCTGGGACCCAGTACGCGAGTCCATTCCTGGGATAGTTCCGGGGTCAGATCCTTGTCGGCCAAATCAGTGACTATCAGCAGATCGACCAGACGGTCCGCGTAGGGCAGGGCGGCTGCGTTACCTTTTTCCACATACAGCGAACGGCCCAGCAGTCCTTCGGTTTCAGCGGCGGTACGGATTGCCGACAATACCTTCTCGTCGGTTGACATCACATGGACGACGAATGAAGGCTTTTTCGCCAGCTCGAGTACGAGCGGCTGGTCCGCCGCATTGAATCTCGGAAACGAACACAATCCCCCCGAGATCCCGGTCTTCAGCGTAACGTCCTTCTGTTCCAGCCCGATGAGGATCAGGCTTATATTTGACATTATGATGCTTGCAAGAAACAGGATAGTGATGGTCCGATTGTTCCGCATATCCAAACTCCCTTTTTATATTGCTGATAAGCTTGTGCTGTAAATAAAAGACGCGGTTAAATTTTTGCTTCGCAACTCTATCATTGGTTGTTCGCCTTTTCAACTGCATTTATATAGGTGAAGCATGGAATACGACAATGAGTGCGTCAGTCTTTCTTAATTGGGAACGCCAGCACCTTGCTGGCTCCTGGTGCCGCCAAGTTGGCGGCGATCCCGCCTCCGGCAGCGCCATATGCGACCAGGGCCTGAACTCCAACTTTTATTTTTCCAGCAACCGGCTAATCGGGAGATTGATGTTGGAGTCCAGCCTTCAGGCTGTCTCCTTGAATTAAAATAAAGACTGACGGATTGCCATTGAATCCGGCAATCTGATCGGATGTTGAAAAGTGACTGCACCGGAGATATGCTACTGAATCTAATCAGCTGATTTCAAAAATAAGATAAACGGTAGTTGCGGTAATAAGCCCGTTGGAGTTCACAACTTTAGTGTGTTTTGAATTCGTTCGTAGTAGCGCAATTTATTGCGCGTTCTTGAAAAAGGATAACGGCGTATAAATTCGCCTACTACAAACAAAATACACGCGCGAAAGTCGAAGATCCCGGCTCGACGATGTCGGGGCAGCGCACTCCAACTTTGAAATCAGCTCATAAGAGGCAATTTTTAAATTGCCTCTTATAAAAAAAAAGAATTCCGACATGTCACTCGCAAACATCATATGCAGGGAAATATTTTTCAGGAAAACAAACTTCCTGTTGAGCCTGTTTGCTGTCGCCGCTGCCGCAGGGGTGCTCATTTTTTCAGTCTTGATGCTGAAGGCACATGACCTGAAGACGGAAAAGATAATTTCCGAGAAGGAGGCTGTCCTGAAAGGGAAGATGGATGAACTCGAGGACGCCTCACGCGTCATAACCAAGAGAATGGGTTTCAACGTCCTCGTAATCCCAAGGGACCAGAACCTCGGGGATCTTTATTCGGATGATTTCGCCTCGAAATTCATGCCGGAATCCTATGCCCAGAAACTTGCCGACTCCAAAATAATCACTATCCGCCATCTTCTTCCGTCGCTGATCCAGAAGATCAAATGGACCGAGAAGGACAGGACCGTCATCCTGATTGGAACCCGGGGCGAAGTGCCTTCAATCCATCTTGATCCGCAGAAACCGATAATGGATGCGGTCAAGCCTGATACTGCGATCCTGGGCTACGAACTTCACAGGAGCCTCGGTTTGAAACAGGGCGACAGGATTACCCTTCTGAAGAAGGATTTCACTGTCGATAAATGTTTCGAGGAACGGGGGAACAAGGATGATATCACTGTCTGGATAAACCTTGCCGAAGCACAGGAACTTCTCGGCAAAAAAGGACTTGTGAACGGTATCATGGCGCTGGAATGCAACTGCGCGATGGGCGATATCGCAAAGGTGAGACAGGAAATCGCAGGCGTCCTGCCGGACACGCAGGTCATCGAATTCAAGACGACCGCGCTGGCCAGGGCCGAGATCCGCAGGAAGGCGGCCGATACCGCAAAGGCATCTCTTGATTCCGAAAAGGCCAGCAGGACCAAGCTCAGGATGGAAAGGGAGAATTCCGCGACGGCCCTTGTTTCAGTCTTCCTCTTTTGTGCAATAGTCATGACAGCCTTCCTTGCGCTGATCAATGTGAAAGAACGGAAAATGGAGATTGGAATATTCCGCGCGCTCGGATTTTATACGGGACAGATCTACAGGATCATTCTCTTCCGCGCATTCATAATAGGTCTGGCAGGTTCGGCCATTGGCTGCATCCTTGGCGCAGCGGCCTTTCTTGCAATAGCCGGAAAAACCGGCGATATCCAATCCGCCGTTTCAATTATGCGCAACATTGTTTTCCTCGGATATTCCATGATGATAATCGTTTCTTCCACAATGCTCATCGTACTTGCCACAATTTTCCCGGCGCATTATGCCGCACAGCAGGATCCCGCCGAAATCCTGAGGGAGGAATGATCATGATTCACCAGTCCAAAAACATATCGAAATCCTTTTCCAAGTCAGGCGAAGTCCTGAAGATAATCAGCGATCTGTCTCTTGAAATAAATAGCGGCGATTTCATTTCCGTCGAGGGCAGAAGCGGTTCCGGCAAATCAACGCTTCTGCTGATGCTCGCCGGTCTTCTCTGTCCGGATTCGGGAAAGATCTTCTTCAAGGATGACGATCTCTATTCGCTGTCACAGGCAACGCGCTCCCTTTCCAGGAACAGCGGCATCGGCTTCGTCTTCCAGCAGTTCCATTTGCTTCCGTTCCTGACGGTGAAGGAGAACATTCTCGCCGCATCAATCCCTTCAAGGAGGAAGGACGCCGGCGAAAAAGCGTCCGCACTGATTGAAAAGTTCGGACTTTCCCGTCGCGCCACCCATCTTCCTTCGGAACTGAGCGTCGGGGAAAGACAGAGGACAGCTCTCGCGAGGGCGCTTCTGAATGATCCTGTGCTGATCCTCGCCGATGAGCCTACAGGCAATCTCGACAACGATAACTCCGAAACGATTTTCAGCCACTTTGCGGAATTCGCAGGTAATGGAGGAGCGGTAGTGCTAGTCTCACATGACGACAAGTCTGCGAAGTTCGCAAAAACAAGATTACGGCTTGCCGACGGGAAGCTTCTCAAGGTTTGAATATTTATTCTGACCAGACCTATGCCATTCCAAAACAGGACTAACCACAGAGGCACAGAGACAAGGTGCAACGAGAACACAGAGATTCGGCTTTCGTCTGATTGCCCCAAAGTCAATCAGACGAAAACCGAATACTTTGTATTGAGAAGAATGAGATGGAGTAAATCGTGGACCTGGAAATTATTCCGTTGGCTTCTTTTAGATAACTCCATCTTCTTCTCTCATAAACAATTGGTTTCAAATCGGTGGCTTCGTTGCGAGGACTCCGATTTGAAGCCCTCTGTGGTTGATGCCCCTCCGACTCCGTACTCC
Organism: Lentisphaerota bacterium; assembly: GCA_025360875.1. Taxonomy (GTDB): domain Bacteria; phylum Verrucomicrobiota; class Lentisphaeria; order Victivallales; family GWF2-50-93; genus GWF2-50-93. Next base: position 479 of record JANYBI010000125.1, on the reverse strand, counting down.
TCCGTGGTGAGTCTTCTTGCGCCTCGTCTACTGGCATGGAATTCAAGGGTTAAAATATATGCGTATAGCAGATAGGGTTAAAACCACAGGCTGACAAGATTGTTTTTAACAGTTATGAAGCTAGATTTCAAGAGGGGGCAGAGACATGCCATTGCCATCCCCTGTTTTTGACCAGCAAATACCGAAATCCGTATAATAAGTTATAATAATGAGGAAAACTAATGGATTCAGCACCAGCAGCGGCAGCGGCTCCAGCCATGGAAGCATCACATAGCTCGATGGTATTTGATAGTCCAAGATATTCTTTCTTGTTTGAAGATTATCTCTGGCTAATTTTCATATTATTTATAATTACTGGATTATTTCTGTTTATTTTATCATTCTCCACAGTCAAAGGTTCTCTGTGTTAAATTTCCTTTAGAAACTCCATGTTCAAGATAGTCATTTCTTCAACGAGATTCAAGAGCCTCCTGTAGTTT
>JANYBI010000245.1 GCA_025360875.1 Lentisphaerota bacterium | reverse complement strand
TCGGTATGGATATCTGTATAGATGAACCTGTTGATTCCCTTTTTTGCGAATTCCGCAGCCAGATCGGTAGCTTTCAAGTTGGTATCCTTGAGCCAGCCACGGACTGACGCCTTGCCGTTTTTCGCATCGATGCCGATGATGACCTTCTCATGTGAGAATTTCTGGACGAGTTCATCGACGAATTCAGGATTCTCGCAGGCTGCTGTCCCGACAATTATCCTTTCAACTCCCGCATTGAACACGAGATGCGCGTCATCGATGGTCCTTATTCCGCCACCGAGCTGGCAAGGTATCTTGACGGCCTTCGTTATTGCCTCTACGGTCTTCAAGTTTACAGGACGGCCTTCTTTCGCCCCGTCAAGGTCGACGAGATGGAGGAATTCCGCTCCCTGGCTTTCCCAGATCGCGGCCTGTGATGCTGGGCTGTCCGAGTATGTGGTCTGCTTGTCGTAGTTTCCCTGTATGAGCCTTACGCATTTCCCGTCACGGATGTCAATGGCCGGGAAAACGGTGAAATCCGCTTTTTGTCTTATGTCCGTCATGGTATTACCCCTTTCTTATGAAATCCAGTTTTTCAGTATTTGAAGGCCGGCATCCTGGCTCTTCTCGGGGTGGAACTGCGTGGCGAAAATATTTCCTTTTCCAAGACACGCGGCAAAATCCACTCCATAATTGCAGGTGGCGACCGAAATTTCCGCATCATCGGGGCTGACATAATATGAGTGCACGAAATAGAAGAATGTGCCGTCCTTGATCCCCTTGAGGCACGAATTCCTCTTTTTCATGGTTATGTCATTCCAGCCCATGTGCGGAACTTTCAATGAACTCTTCTTGAAACGGACGACCTTGCCCTTGAATATGCCCAGCCCTTCGATTCCAGGAGCCTCTTCGCTCTCTTCCATGAGCAGCTGCATGCCCAGGCATATCCCGAGGAACGGCTTATCGGCGGCGATGCTTTCCTGCACCGCAGCGACCATCCCTGACTCTTTCAGGTTCTTCATTCCGTCTCCGAAATGTCCGACCCCCGGCAGTATCACCGCCCGGGATTTTCTTATTTCAGAGACCTTGTCCGTTATGGTGACATCGGCATTAAGGTGTTTCAAAGCCTTGTAGACGCTCGAAAGATTCCCCATGCCGTAATCAATTATTGAAATCATTATAAAATTTTCCGTGAAAATTTTATTTTTTGTCTTCTTTGGCCGAGTAGAGATAGAAAGGGTTACCTTCGGGATCCAGGAATTGGTATGCTTTGTAGCCAAGCCTCTCATCTTCCGCGTGGGGTTGGTGTCCGTGCTCCTTGAGTTTTGCGAGCATTTCATCGACCTCTTCGATCCTGTATAGCCACGAAATCCTGTCGCGCCCGGGCGGAAGCCTCTCCCCTTCGGCGGCCTGTTCAAGCACCAGGGACACGTTTTCCTGGAGTTTGAATTCAACCCAGAAGTTGCTGTCTATGATAGGCGCGCCAAGTTCCAGAACATCCCTGTAAAAAGACCTGCATACATCGATGTTCTCAACCTTGATAATCACGCCGTAAAGGCTATTTTGCTTTGTTTCGCTGTCAATCATGATAAATTTTTCCCTTGGTTATAACGTACAGGGAATATTGGTAAATTAAACCTTAAATCTATTATTTATAACTGTTCCTGCAACTATTTGAAATAATTTATAGGTGAAAATGTGAATTGCCAAATCTATGAAAATCCGTTAACCTCGCGTTATGCCAGCAAGGAAATGAGCTACAACTGGTCCGCGCAGAATAAGCATTCCACTTGGCGCCGCCTATGGCTTGTGCTCGCTAAAAATGAGAAGAAGCTGGGTCTTGACATCACGGACGAGCAGCTGAATCAGATGGCCGCCCATCTGGACGACATAGATTTCGAGGCTGCTGCCGCGAAGGAAAAGGAGCTGCGCCACGATGTCATGAGCCATATACATGTATTCGGCGAGCTTTGCCCGAAGGCGAAACCCATCATCCACCTTGGCGCGACAAGCTGTTATGTGACCGACAACACCGAACTTATCCAGATGCGTGACGGATTGAAGCTGATCCGCCGCGCACTTCTTGTCGCGATTGCGAAGTTCGCAAAAATAGCCGATCAGTACAGGGAAATGCCGACACTGGGATTTACGCACTACCAGCCGGCCCAGCTTACGACTGTCGGCAAACGTTTCACACTATACATCCAGGACATGCTCCTTGATCTTGAACGGCTTGAATTTGAACTCGAAAAACTTCCTTTTAGGGGTGTCAAGGGCACGACCGGAACCCAGGCGAGCTTCCTCGAACTTTTCAACGGTGACCATGCCAAGGTCAGGAAACTTGATGAGCTTGTGACAAGGGAAATGGGTTTTGGAAAATCGATTCCCGTAAGCGGACAGACCTACACCAGGAAAGTTGATTACTATGTCGTATCGATGTTGTCGGGAATCGCGCAGACGGCCTACAAATTCGCTGGCGACCTGAGACTGCTTGCGAACCTAAAGGAGATAGAAGAGCCGTTCGAGTCGAAACAGGTCGGTTCGAGCGCCATGGCATACAAGCGCAATCCGATGCGGTGCGAGAGGATCTGCTCGCTGGCGAGATATGTGATCTCTCTTCCCGCCAACCCCGCGAATACGCATGCCACCCAGTGGTTTGAAAGGACGCTCGATGATTCGGCCAACCGCAGGATTGTCCTCGCCGAGGCGTTCCTGGCGACCGACATAATACTTTCAGTGCTTGCGAATGTCTCAGAAGGAATACAGGTCTGGCCGAAGGTGATTGAAAACCGTGTCAGAAGCGAACTGCCGTTCATGGCGACTGAGAATATCCTGATGGCGGCTGTGAAGGCCGGTGGGGACCGCCAGGAACTGCACGAGGCCATCCGGATCCATTCCATGGCCGCGGGAAGACGTGTCAAAGAGCTGGGCGAGTCCAATGACCTCCTTGAACGAATCAGAAAAGACAAGCTTTTTGCGAAGATCGCAAAGAACATCGACAAGATAATGGATCCGCGGAAATTTGTCGGCAGGGCTCCGGAACAGGTGGATGATTTCCTGAAGAACGAAGTTGAGCCAGTGCTGAAAAAGTATAAGTCCGAACTCGCCGAAGGCGAGAAGAAGAAGAGCAAGATAAGCGTTTAAACACAGAGAACACAGAGTTTCTGAGCTGAAGTAAAATCATAATATTTTAAATATTGGTACTATTTTCCGATGTTTGTAGTTAAGCCATTATTGGCTGTGATATTGAAGAGGAAGAGACACGCAAAATTGCGTTAACTACAAACGGAGTCAAAATAAATTATCAGATTTTCGTGTAATTCGTGTGTTTCGTGGTTTATATTTTCTGTCTGTCGCGAGTCAGTGTCTGCCATAGGCAGATAAATGTTCTGTGGTTAAAAATTGGGGTTTTATTTATGAAAAAAGTGAATCGTACTGCGAAAGTCGCAAGAAAGACAAAAGAGACAAGCATAACTGTCGAGATAAACCTTGACGGCACCGGGAAAAGCACTGTCTCCACCGGAATACCGTTCCTCAACCACATGCTCGACCTTTTTGCCAGGCACGGACTATTCGATCTTAAGATAAGCGCAGTCGGCGACCTTCAGATCGACTGCCACCACACAATCGAAGATCTTGGAATCGTCCTTGGCGAAGCGATTGCGAAGGCCGCAGGCGACAAGAAAGGCATCAGGCGCTATGGCTGGTGCATACTTCCCATGGATGAGGCGCTGGCGATGGTCTCCCTCGATCTTTCCGGAAGGCCTTACCTCGTATACGATCTTGTTCCTCCCGCCGCAAAGGTCAAGGATATCGATACACGCCTGTTCCACGAGTTCTTCCAGGCGCTTTCAGTGAAAAGCGGGATGAATCTGCACATAAAGCTCATGAAGGGCGAAGAGGCCCACCACGCATTTGAGGCCGTCTTCAAGGCGTTCGCGAAATCGCTTGATCAGGCGGTTTCATACGACAGCCGGATCTCCGGCGTCCTCTCGACCAAGGGGATGCTGTAGGTCTTTTTCACCACGAAGAACACGAAGTTCACGAATCTGTTAATATTCCTGTTTGTTGTAAAGACATAAGAAAGAGCATTTTGAAATGCTACCGATCATGCCTGACATTCGAAAATTGCTTGCAGTCTCTATTATTATATTCAGTTCCATATTCTCAGTTGTCGCTACTGGAGATGTATTCAAGGCCTATCCAGGAACTCCTCTGTTTGAAAAACCGGATAGTCTTTCACGAATTGTAAAAGTCGTCGAGAAAGAACGTGATTTTGAAGTCCTCGAGAAGAAAACAGTATTTCTGTCTAAAAATCCTGTCGTCCCATGGAAAGAACATCATCCCTTGACATTATATGTTGATTTTTACAGGGTAAAAGATGATACAGGGGAATTCTGGGTGAGCCCTTCTTTCATCTATTATGAGAAAGAAAAAACGGCTCTTTGTGTTCCGACACCTAGGTATTCATACGGATTTGCAGGATTTATTTTCCTGGCGGTCTCTTTATGTGCTGGATACTCCGCAGTTTGTCTTTACTTTTTGAGAAGGCCTCTCTTTCCCAGATATGCCGGCCCTCTGGGACTTTTGTTCATCATAATGCTGAGGAGTGCATTTCTCGCATTTATAATTTACAATGCCGGGAATATTGTGAACTTGCCTTTCGATGAGCCTGGATATTTCAAAGTGGGATATGACATTGCACATGGCTCAATGTCAAAATGGATATATACGATAGGGCATGGCATGATCATGATCCCTTTCATTATCGCCGGCAATGCCGAAACATATTATGAAATCGCACACGAAGTTTCATTTTTCAACGCATTTATTGTGTATCCGGCATGCATTGCTCTTGCGTATCTGATTCTGCGGAAGGCATGCATGGGAATGCTGAAAGCCCTCACGGCGACCGCCATTTTTGCATTCCTTCCCTTCTTCATTTATCCGGCCGAAGGATACGCCATGAATAAATTCGGCATGATTGTTTCATTGCCTGACTGTTTTGCGGGAAGTTATACTCTTTTCAATCTTTACACCGTATCGGGTTTCAACGGGATGAGCGACACCACTGCAATGTTTTTTGTGCTTTTAAGTGTCATGCTAAGCCTGTATCTGGATAAAAGGACCTACGTCTTCGTGATTGTCCCGGCCATTTTCTCCTTTGCGTGCCTTATAAGGATAAACAATATCTTCTTCTCTCCGCTTATCGCATATCTGCTGCTGGGATATCCCGGCAAAGAAAGCATGGATTTAAGATCAGCTTTGAAAAATATCGCCATCGCCTGCGGAGTATTTCTAATTGTATTTCTGCCTCAGCTCATCATCAACGAAAAGCTTTACGGGGCCTTTTACAGGTTTGCCTACTCCCTGCATGGGAACCGTGCACATGAGGGTTTCGCCTTCACCCAGCTCGCTTTTGGCATACCCTTCATTTTCAACTGTTCTTTCCTCTATATCAGCCTATTTGCAGTCAGCATCCTTCTCATAAAAGATAAAAGCTTGAAAACCGTACTGGTCTTATGGGCCATCCCCATGTTGTTTTTCTTCTGCGGATATCCTGAAAACATAGGGAGCCCCGTCCGATTCATTGTAAGCCTGTTTCCAGCGTTTACGGCCGCATTCGTAGCAGCCTTTCCAGACAATATCAGGAAGTCAAAATGGAGGACAATTCTTCTCTTGTCATTGGCATTAATACTTCTTCTGACATTTCCGCGCTCCCTCCAGGACTATCCTTATTACTTCCTATATAATTGCTTAAGCTACGCCATGTTTGTCTTTTTTGCCGTTCTTCTCGTATGGACGCTGTTCGACATTGCATTTCATTCTTTCTTGCGCCGTCCGAAAATCAGCGACCAGGATGTTATGGGAACCCCTGATAAAACTTAGGATGCGTCCCTGCTTTTTCGGAAATCGGTGGAATCGGCGTCATTTTCCGCGTTTCGAATGAAGTTTCTCATGGTACTCTTCTTCAGTATTCAAATCCCAGAGCTCGCTTGTATCCCGTCTGCCTTCCAGAATCTGGTCTGCTGCAAACATGGCAGTCAGCATTGAATGATCCTGGTTGTTGTAACGGTGCATGCCGTTCCTTCCCACAAGGAACAAGTTGGAAATCTGCTCCACCCAGCTCCTGACCACGCCAAAGTGCTGATAAGCGCCAAAATACGCAGGATAGGCCTTTGGCATCCTGATCACTGTCCCATCGAGGACATCTGAACTGTTGGCAATCCCTGTCTTCTCGATCTCTTTTGCCGCAAAACGGATCAGATCATTGTCCGGCATACGCCATAGTCCGTCCCCTTCCTGGCAGAAATATTCAAGCCCCAGCCAGACAGTTTCATCAGGAGATGCGACCATGTCCCGGCTCCAGTTGTTGAACACCTGAATACGCCCAGCCATCACTCCGGGTTCCTGGATATAGATCCAGTTGTCCTTGATCAGGGAAGGCGTTGAACCAGTCGCCCCTTCATCCCGGACAGCAAGTTTCCTGAATAGTAACCCGACAGTCAGAAAATCCCTATAGGGCAGTCTGCGGGAAACATTCGACACGGACTCTGGAACTGCAGGCGAAAAAGAGTCCAGAAGATCTTTCACCGGCATGGACGATATGAAGATATCCCCGAAAAAAACCTCCTCCTCCCCTTTTGCGTTTACGGCGACGACCGATTCCACCAGTTGATCACGCCAATTGACGCGCACAACTTTGCGTTCCAGGAGGATCTGTCCGCCAAGCGAGGCAATCTTGCGTGCGCAAACCTCCCACAGCTGACCAGGTCCGAGCCTCGGATACAGGAAGCTTTCAATCAAAGAGGTCTCGGTTCCACGCCGTGAAATGCCGCAGGCCGGCAAGAGAGCATCCAAGGCATGAAGAGCCGCCTTTGACATTGAAAGACCCTTGATACGTTGAACACCCCATTCTGCGCTGATTGCGGAACATGGACGACCCCAGACCTTTTCCGTGTAGCTCTTGAAAAATGTGTGATACAGAGGCTTGCCGAAACGGTTGATCAGGAAATCTTCCAGATTCATCTCCGGACGTCTCGGAAAGATACTGGCAATAAGATATCCAGTGCCGGCAGAAATCAGTTTTGCCAATCCAAACTGGCGGAAAGTACGCGCATTGAAATTCAACGGATAATCATAGAACTTGCCTTCATAGCAGATACTGCTTTTCCGTGGGCGAATCAGCATCACTTCGGCAGAATCGTTCTTCGTCCGCTTCATTCCATCGGGAAGAGACAGATTCTCATCCCTGGCACTGGAATCCGGACCAGTATCAACATCAAGCACAGGAAGCATCTCCGACCACCATTGCATGACACGCTCGGATTTTGAGAAAAAACGGTGACCACCGATATCAATCCTGTTCCCATGATACTCGATCGTGGCTGAAATCCCCCCTATGATGGGCTTGCCCTCGAGTACCACAGGTTGTGCTCTGCCGCTTTTCGCAAGCTCATATGCAGCAGTGAGACCAGCAGGCCCTGCACCAATGATAACCACTACCGGTTTTTTGCCAGATATCGCCATAAAGCACTCGATTTCCTCATGATGCCAAGATAATCCTGAACTTGCATTGATTCAAGTTTCGCGGAACTGTAAAGATTTTCTGTTCCGAAACGTACTTTGACTAGATAATCAGACAGGACGGACGGGGTATTCCACTATAGACTAAATTGTTTTTCATTTTTGCCCGTTGCCGGCAGGATCCCAGTCATACGACGGGACAAGTGCCAGCGCTCCATAAAAATACTAGTTCCTGAAAACCAGTGTTTTCATAATCAGGAAAACGGCTTAAACCAGGAAATATCTCACGAAGGTTTTTACAAAGACCGTAAACATCGGGCCGAGGGAGTTCAGGAAGATGCTTGTCAACGGGAACCAATAGAGGCTTCCATCTGGGCCTTGGCGTTCTCGAGGTTGACCCTGGAGCTCGCGAGATCGCCTTCGGCCCTGACAAGGTCGGACTGAGCCTGGTTGACGCGTGTGAGATTCGTATTTCCCGCCTTGTACTCCTCCTCGACCAGGTCGCGTGTCTTCTGGACCAGTCCGAGAGTCTCTTCAAAAAGTGTTACCTGCTCAATGGCCTGCCTGTAGCTGTTCTGGGACTGGCGCACATCCTCGACGACCTGTATCCATTTGGCGACGACGGCCAGCTGGCTCTGCGCGAGCTGGGCCTGCGACTGCTTCAGGTTGAACCAGTCCTGTCCGCCGTTGAACAAATTCCACGAGGCGGAGACGCCGTAGTTGAAGCTCCTGTCCTGCGATCTTGCGCCCCACTGGGTCCTCCTGCCGTTCCCGTAGTTGGTCCTCTGGTAACCGTAGAACATGTCGGCGGTTATGGTCGGGAGGAACGCGCCCCAACTGGACCAGACAAGATAGTTCGAGGATATGAGGGCCTCCCTGTAGGCGTCGAGGTCGGGCCTGTTGG
>JANYBI010000091.1 GCA_025360875.1 Lentisphaerota bacterium | reverse complement strand
CTGTTGCCGAAGTTGCCGGGCAATATGCTTTGAAGGGATTCATGAGGGCTGCTACCGGAGCACCTGATATTTTCATGGACATGGTTGATGTTTTCATGCTTCCTATAGGAGTTTTTGAGGCTACTCTTGGCATTCCATTCGGTCTTTTCGGTACAGGATGTCAAAATATAGGAGTAGGGGTAATCGCCCCTTTCAAACTCTGTTTTTCAACAGTGATGCTAATACCTCTATTCTTTATTGGCATGTTCCAGTAAATGACCCGCAAAAGAAAACTAATTTCCCCTTATCATAAGGAATGGAGACGATACGATCCTGTTCCTTCGATTCTGGAAGAATGGTATGGAAAAGAAGTAGGATCCACGGAAATCATATCCCATCTGCCTGATGCCGTTCCCATACAGATGGCCCTTGATGATCTTATGAAGGGGCCAGGGAATGATCTGAACGTTCTTTTCATCAGGATAAAAGACGGATGGAAGGACATTGTCGGTGAAGACATAGCTGCAGTGGCTGCTCCAAAATCACTTAAAAATGGAATATTATATGTTGAAGTTGAAAATAGCGCATGGTTGATGGAACTTAGGAATTACAGCAGGAAGATGATGGTTGAAAAATTAGAATCGACATATGGGAAGGATTCCATCAGGGATATTGTCTTTGTCCCTTCGGGATAAGAATAATGAATAATGAATAATGATTTTTTTAAGGATATGATTGGCAGGAACAGTGTGATGAGCATAGATAAGATGCCCGGATTCCACTGGACTCCAGTACGCACCAAGCCTAGGCAGGAAAAGAAATTTGTTGAATACTGCAGCATAAACGGGATAATGTATTATCTTCCCTTGAGAAGGAACTTGAAAAGATACCAGAGGAGAACTGTTGAATTTCATGTTCCGATGTTTTCAGGATATGTATTCTGTCGGTTGGATCAGCCCTCATATCAGAAAGTTGTACTGTCAAACAGGATCGTATACAGGCTTCAGATGAATGACGCCAGCGAGGACGAACTCATAAGGGAACTATGTGATATACAGATTTTTGAGAGGCTGGCTGTTGAATCGGAAATGATTGTCAGGCCTGAACTTGTAACGGGAAGTAAAATACTGGTTAAATCAGGTCCCCTTAAAGGGATGAGAGGCGTAGTTGAAAAGAGAAAAGGGAAGATGATGATCACTATAAACGTAGAGATGCTGGGGCAGTCTGTTTCAACGGAAATTGATGTAGAAGACATATCTCTTGAAGATTAAAACTTAAGGCTTCTAGAACTATTGCAACTGCGTTATTCGAGTCCAATTTTGGAAATCATGTCAGGCTTCCCCCTACTTCCCTGTTACGGAACAGCAATACTGAGATATAGATGCAGAAGCAAATATAAAGGATGCAGTATATTCCACACCAGAAGAGATATTCGGCGGGGATATGCCTTTTGCTGGCAAGTGCGTCAGCAAGCCAGAAGAACTGCCAGTTGGGTATGAGGGCATAAAGGACGGAAGAGGCGCTGAGCAGTGTTTCCTCCGCTCTTTTCCCGAAGAAATAATCGGATACAAGTCCGGAGAAAAATAGAACTGAGCAGATTGTCAAGTTTGCAATGATGTCAAATCTCGTCGAAAGCGCTACAGTTATGACTCCCATTATCCAGACGGAGAAGAATATGAGGATGAAAGCAGGAAGGACATCCCTGTATTCGGGAACATTTTCGCCTCCTGCTGGAATAAAGAAGAGTATTGCTGCAAATATTGTTATGAGTACCAGCATCCCGGCTACGGCAGAAGAGGCAAAAGATCTCCTGAGAATATAATTTCTCACAGCACCGAAGATACAAGCCGCAACAAGCAGACCGTAATACACATACATGGTGGCAAAATCAAGCCTGAACTGATCACATGCGACTCTCAGCGAAATAAGGGAGGACAGGTTGCATATGAAGACGAATACTGTGAGGGCTGCGGTTATACCTGCGATTTTCGCAAGGATGAAATTTTCCCTTGGTACAGGTTTTGAAAGAAGAAGAAGTACTGTTCCATTCCGCATTTCCCTTGAAACAGTATGGCTGGCGCAGAGGACGGCTGCAATGAGACCGAAAACCATGGTTGTAGCCATTGAGCTGTCCATGACCAGTTTTATCTGTTCCCTGAATACGAATAGGGAAAGGGTAGGGAACAATCCTATCAATACAATCGCAGTACAGAGCAGCAGAAAGAATATAGGTTCTCTCAGCGACTCGCGGAAAGCGTTTCTCGCAACATGGTAGAAGTTAAGCACGTTTCCTGGTTTTTAAATATGCAGGATATTTTATTTTGGAACAACTTCAGTATCTTTGATGAGTACAGGTTCCAGTGCCTTTTTCTCTTTTACAGGTTCAGGTTTCACAACTGAATCAAGAGGATTAGGAAGAGGATTGCCTGAGGAAGTTGCCGGTCCCCTCTTTGTGGAATAAAGCTTACCGCTGTCTATCTCGTCGCTGAGTTTCTTGAAATTAGAGGCGAGATAAGTCTTGTCGAGGATTTTTCCGACAGTCACTGCTACCATGCACCAGTCCTTATTGTCGACTCTGATTGTAGTCTGTTTCGGATCAATCCTCTTTGAATATGATTCCGGAACATAGGTTGAGTCTCCGAGAATCAATATCTGCTTCGGGTTCATGAACTTGATGAAGTTAGTGAATTCCGCGTCCTGGACTTCAAGGCATGGTCCGTTGGAAGGCATGAAGAATATCTTTCCAGTATCCTGTGTTATGAGGAGTATCGGCTGCTTGGTTTCACCTTGGACAAGCTCCGCAAGTACGCGAGGCTTGGTGTAATTGCCGGTGATTACTAGAGTTGAAACATCCTTATCAGGGTCCTTCAAAGGATGTTTCAG
>JANYBI010000076.1 GCA_025360875.1 Lentisphaerota bacterium | reverse complement strand
GCTCTCATTCCTATCATTGACACCTCCGATACAAGCGCCCTACCCTCGGAACTTAAGCTCTCGCCGGAAGCGGAAAAACTGGCTGAAATCGAAACCGCCCCTGTTGAAAGGAAGTTCGTCCAATCAGAATTTAGAATGTTCGGCAGGATCGCCTACAACGAGGAGACTATGGCTTTCATCACCGCGAGAATGCCTGGCAGAATCGACAAGCTGTTCGTCAACTATACTGGCATTGCAGTAAAGAAGGGTGATCATGTGGCGGAGATCTACAGCCCGGATCTCCTGATGGCGCAACAGGAGCTCATCCAGTCGCTGAATCTGCTGAAGACGGCAAAACCCGAGGACGACTTTGCCAAGAGGATACTGAATTCAGTAAAGGAGAAATACCGTCTCTGGGGATTCAGCGAAGAACAGGTACAGGAGATAATCACCAAGGGCAAGGTCTCCGATCATCTCACTATCACCGCACCTATCCAGGGTATTGTTACGGAAAAGAACGTGTCTGAAGGAATGTATTTTGAGAAAGGGGAGAAGCTTTTCACAATCGCCGATCTCAAGGTGGTATGGATCAATCTTGAAGCATATGAGATCGATCTGCCATGGATAAGATATGGCGAAGACGTCGATTTCGTAACAGAGGCACATCCCGGAAAGGCATTCAAAGGGAGGATAGCATTCATACAGCCTTTCCTCAATGAAGCGACACGGACTGTCAAGGTAAGGCTCAACGCCGACAACAGCGACGGCATGCTCAAGCCCGGAATGTTCGTGGATGCGACTCTCCGTGCCAGACTCGCCGCCAATGGCAAAATCCTCAACAATTCCCTTGCGGGCAAATGGATCAGTCCGATGCATCCTGAAATTGTAAAGGACGGACCAGGCAAATGCGATATCTGCGGCATGGATCTTGTACCTGCTGAAACCCTTGGATTCGCGGACGAGAATGACAATAAATTCCAAGCTCCGCTAGTCATACCGGCGTCCGCTCCGCTCATTACAGGCAAACGCGCTGTCGTTTATGTGTCGGTCGAAGGCAAAAAGGGTGTCTATGAGGGAAGAGATATCAAGCTTGGTCCAAGAGCAGGAGATTATTACATCGTAGAGTCAGGTCTCAAGGAAGGGGAACGTGTTGTAGCAAAAGGCAGTTTCAAGATTGACAGTTCCCTTCAGATACAGGCGAAATCCTCCATGATGTCCATGCCGGCAAACAGCAGGAATGATAAAGCTCCCGAACCCCAGGACAAAAAAACGGATTCTTCGGGTTCCCCTCCTCCGGACGAGATACTTGCCGCATATTTCGCGGTTCAAAAGGCGCTATTTTTGGAAGATCTCGCTGATGCTGTGAAGAATGCTCCAAAGCTTGACGTACGATATTCGAGCAATCTCGCCTCCTCGGGAAACCTCAAGACCGCCCGCGAAAACTTTTCGCGGATATCAATCCTCCTATACAAGGAAATTTCAGCTTCAGCCGGAAAATCCAAGAAAGACATATACAAATTCTTCTGCCCGATGGCGTTCGAAAACAAAGGCGCCTACTGGCTCCAGGAATCGGATAAGACGCAGAACCCCTATTTCGGCTCTGTCATGCCAACTTGCGGAGAGCTGCAGGAAACTATTCCTGCCGGGAGATAGCAAGGAATGACCGGATATCGAAGAGCCGAACAATCGACTGCTGCTGCATTATTCCAGGCAAACATATTGAACAAATGAAGCAAAAGAACATGCCTTGCGGCATTGACTTCAGACAAATACACATAAGGAATCCGTTCGTAGTTAATCCGCCTCAGGCGGATTAAGCCCGCAAGGGCTGTTCCTTGATATTTTATTTCCAGGACATTAAGAATGATCGGCAGAAAATCAAAGCGGTGGTTTCAACACTACGTAGACGGCAATGAAGTAAAGCTTCTCCATAGCGGCGAGGAATTCTTCGTCACGCTGGAAAATCATATCAGGAACGCAAAAAAACTCATACACCTGCAGATTTACATCCTTGAACCAGACATGACTGGAACGGGAATAATAAATCTCCTGAAGGAAGCATCATCTCGCGGAGTTTTGGTTTATGTGGTAGTCGATGCTTTTGGTTCCCAGGATCTGCACAGCAGCCACATTAAGGAAATGCGCGCCTGCGGTATCCACTTCCGGAAATTTTCACCGTTCTTCAGAGGCTCCGGAATCAGCATCGGACGCAGGATGCACCATAAGATATTTGTCGCCGACGGCAAAGTCGCGCTGACAGGAGGATTGAATATTTCCGACAAATACCGTGGCAATGGTGAAACGCCATGGCTGGACTATGGCATCGAGTTGCGTGGTCCGCTCTGTGCAGAACTCGAATCGATCTGCCGTGAACGGTGGAAGAGGCAGTTCCGGAAGAACCGGCTTCCAATAGTATGCCCTTCCGGATGCGGCAATGTCCGCGCAAGGGCAAGCCGCAACGACTGGTTCCGCAACAGGGTCCAGATATCCGCCTCATACGCCGACATGCTCCGGAAAGCCGGCAAGGAGGTGCTGATGCTGTC
>JANYBI010000031.1 GCA_025360875.1 Lentisphaerota bacterium | reverse complement strand
GGACGAGTCCACTCCGGTCTTCCCGACGCGCGCACATGTCAACCCGAACTCGCTCATCCTTTCCGCATATGGAAGTCCGCTGACAATCGACGGCGTGCCTGACAAGGAATGCACGGCCTTCAAGTTCGAGGACACCTGGAGGGAAGTGAGCTACATGGACATCGGTTCAACCCGCAAATTCAATTTCGGTTCCGGTTGCGGAGGCGCACATTCGGTAATGCTCGTGGACAACTGGGAGGGAATGAGGGCATTCACAGAATACCGTCAGGCGGAAATGATCGATTTCTCGGAAAAGGAAAAATCCGTCACTGCCGACGTGACGCCGATATACCGCGAGAAATTCGCGGACGTTAAAATGATCCGCCGCCGTTCCCGCCTCTGCTGCGAACGGTTTTGGCTGATAGAGGATCTTGCACAGTTCGGGAAGGAACATGAGGTGACGTCGAGATTCTTCCTGCGTCCAAGCCTGATCGAATCTAAGAACGGGGTAAAGATCGAAACCGCAGAAGGTGTGCGTCTATCGCTCATACCTCTTCTCGGGCCTGACAGCAAATCGTCTTCTCCGATAAAAGGATATCCCGACAGGCTTGACGGGGAATCCATCATGGTGGACTTCAAGCAGAGAGGGAAAGAATGCCGCTGGCTATGGCTGGCATGGCCGGAGGCGACAAGGCGCGCTGAAGCGGATGTCAGCGAGAACTGGCAGGCAGTTCCTGATCCCGCGGGCAATCTGGACATAGAAAGCGCGAGCAGGAAATTCGCATCGGACACGATCAGCGTCCCGCTCACGATTCCGCCATATCTGCAGCGTGATCTTCCAGTGGTGCGCCGCTGGTGGTTCCGCCGAACGATCAGCATTCCAGCAGGCAGGACATGGCTGCGGCTCCCGAAGCAGATGCTCAACATGCGTGTGTGGATCAACGGCACGGAACTCGATGTCAGCGGACATGCGATGCGGATGAACCTGATGGAACCTGAAATCGCCATACCGGAAAAGTTCAAAGGCAAGGAAGCAGTAATTCAAATATGCTGTGACACAGGATACAGCCAATATGCATCCGACGGAAACGGAGGCGGAAGTTTCTATGGGAAACCGCTCATATTGGTTGAACAGAAGGCATCAGGCGTCGAGCATGCCGAGTACTGTGACGGAAAAGTCCTCGTAAGCGCCGATGGCAAGGAATGGAAACTTACACACAAACTCATGGAGTCATGATTATGATATCAGTATTCGACAAGATGGAATTCTGCGTTGCGAACTCAGGAAGCAAGGATCAGAAGTCTTTTGATAAGACTGTCGCCTGTCTCGGCGATGGGAACTGGCGGGTCCGTTATGCGGCAGCAATCGCACTCGGTGACAGACGGGATCCGAAGGCGGTCGACGCCTTGCTCAAGACGTTGCAGAAGGAGGACAAGGAACCTCTCTTCTCGCAGCCCGCGCTGGAAGGCGGAGCGCATGCCGGTTCGAATGTCCCGTTCTCGGTCATATTCCCGGAAGGGACTACTGAAGATACAAAGGAAGCCTGGCGTCGCCGTGGACGTCTTCTGCAGGCGCTCTGTCTGGCATTGGGAAATATTGGAACTGCTTCTCCGGCAGTCCTCGAAATACTGCACCGATATGCGACCGAGCAGAAATGCGATTACGGTGTCAGGGCCGCAGCATGCAAGGCGCTGGGTCAGATAGCCTCCAGGGAAAGCCTGCCTGTGCTTGAGAAAGCATCGGCTGACGAGGAATGGTGTACGAAATGCGAGGCGAAGAAAGCCGTGAAGTGCATAGTCGACAGTCGTTAGTGCAGGGATTGGGGGGATTGGGGTCAAACCCTACACTATCAACTATTGACTTTTCTTTTAAGGGTGCTAATATTCAACACTTTCAAAATCGGGATTTGGTTTTAAGTCATCAATGTGGTCATTAGCGGGGGGATGGTATGGCAAGACCTCTGAGAATTGAATATCCGGGAGCCTGTTATCATGTCACCTGCCGGGGCAACATGGGATATCAGGTCTTCTTCTCCGACAGGCATTACAATCTTTTCCTTGAGAAGCTTCAGGAGTTTTCGGATCTGTTTCACATAAAGATCAGATGCTATTGCCTCATGCCAAACCATGTCCATCTATACCTCCAGACACCAGAAGCCAACATGAGCCGTTTCATGCAGTCTTTCCTTACCTCCTTTTGTGTAAGCATGAACAGGATGCGCGGGAAGTCGGGGCACATTTTCCAGGGAAGGTTCAAATCCCATCTTGTGCAGGACGAGCTATACCGCTCAAAACTCAGCCGCTACATCCATTTGAATCCGGTCAGGATAAAAAGCCTGGCCGGGGTTTCCGCCGGAAAGAAGCTGGAACTGCTGGAGAACTTCAAATGGTCGAGTTATCAGGCATATGCGGGATTGGCAGTTCCTCCAGACTGGCTTGATATTGAACCTGTCCTCTCAACCTGGGGTGCGGATATGGATAGCCGCAAAACCTCCTACAGGGAATACGTGGAGGCCGGACTGAGAAAAGGCGTCGAGGAATTATGGGCCGAAGTGAAGGAACAGCATGTCCTCGGCAATGAAGCATTCCTTGCAAAGGTCAGACGCTCCCTTCTTTCCGCCCCATTGAAGCCGGAGGACACCAAGGAACAGAGATCCCTCAACCGGCTGAAAAGAAGTTTTCCTGTCGACGAGGTTGTCGCCACCGTTTCAAAGGTTTTGAAGGTTGACGGGACCCTTCTCCTCAGTAGACGCTCACGCCAGGCCGACGGCCGACGCCTTCTCATGTATTGCCTGTGCAACTACTGCAGATCCTCCGCCAGCCTTGCGGAAATTGCTTCTAGAACATCCGTTACGCGGAGCGGCCTCCTGATTGCGAAAGACAGATTTGTTAAATCACTTGAAACAGGCTCGGACTTGAAGACAACACTGGAAAAAGTGGAGGAATTGCTGTGCAATCCATAGTTGATAGTGTAGGGTTTGACCCCAGCCACTCCAGAAAGAATTGGATTTCATAAGCCATCTTTATATTGCCAGATGCTTACGGCTCTTTAAGAATC
>JANYBI010000028.1 GCA_025360875.1 Lentisphaerota bacterium | reverse complement strand
TCTCCTCACGTATTTAGCACATGCATAGAGGCAATTTCTTAATTGCCTCTTTTGAGCTGATTTCAAAGTTGGAGTGCGCTGCTTTAGCGTGTGTAACCTGTTGAATGCAAAGACACACTAAAGTTGTGAACTCCAACGGGCATGTCGCCGCAACTAAAGTTCTTTGTATTTTTGAAGTCAGCTCAAATAAGAGTCCGTTGTCTGTTGATAGCGGGAATACCGAGTTGCAATCAAAGAGCACGTCAGCAGAGTGACGTGGCTACACAAATTCGGGTTGTAGCCGCGTCACTCTGCTGACGCGTTCCTTTTCCTATAAATGCAAAACGGTATAAGTGGCGATACTGTCTATGGGCTAATAACAGCTCCAGAATGATGCGTCAGCGCCGCTATTTTTTTGTCTGCGCGTCTTTTATTCTTTGCAAAGCAAGGTCGCGGGCCTTCCCATTAGGCAATCCAGTTGCCCATTTTTCCGCAGCCTCGGGAGATTTTTCCGCCCATTTTGCCGCTACGCTGACAATTGCCTCGAAACGAGTTGAGCCTTCCGGCAATTCAATTGCCCGTTTTGCCGCGGCATCAGGAGATTTGGCCGCCCATCCGAAAAACACAATTGAAACTGCCTGGTCGCGCGTTTCGCCTGCTGGCAGTTGCATAGCCCATTTTTCTGCAGCCCCGGAGGATTCTTTCGCCCAATTGAAAACCACATTGAAAAATATCCGATTACGCGTTTCGCCTGCAGGCAGCTGCATTGTCCATTTCGCTGCGTTCTCGGGAGATTTTTCCAGCCATATCTCTGCCACTTCTGAAATCGCTTCGTTACGGGTATCGCCTTCCGGCAATTCCATCACCCATTTTGCCGCGGCCTCGGGGGATTTTCCTGCCCATCCCGATGCCACTCCGGAAATCGCTGCGTTGCGAACATCGCCTTCCGGCAGCTGGATTGCCCATTTGGATGCCGCATCGGGAGCCTTTTCAGCCCATATCGAAGCTACAGTATAAATTGCTTCATTGCGGGCATCCCCTTTTGGCAGTTGCATCGCTGTTTTAACGGCTGCTTCAGGATCTTTTTGCGCCAGCTCTTCAATCTTATCCAAATCGGATTTATCTTTGCCAGCTCCCTTGTCGGTCTGTCCGTTCAGGGGCAAACTCATCATCCCTATCATGAAAAGCGCTGGAATAAAAATGTGCCACCAATTCCGTTTGCCTAATTCAATGTTCATCGCAACCTCATTATTTTATTTGAGTGAGGCAATTTCAAAATTGCCTCTTTTGAGCTGATTTCTAAAGTTGGAGTTCACGGCTTTAGCGTGCGTAACCTATTGAATGCTAAGACACACTAAAGTTGTGAACTCCAACGAAGTGTATTGTCGCAACAACCGTTTTGGCAGTTTTGAAATCAGCTCGAGTTTTGTATTTTGAGCATTCTGCGCCCGTCTTAGCAATTTTGCGGAAGAAGTATCCCGCTCCGCCCGGCGTATGGAGTTCTTCCGTCTTTTATCTTATAGCTTATCCGGACAAAGAAAGAGCAGCCCTACTTGGTGAATGTGAAATTCATCAGCCTTATCGTCCTGTATCCATTGTCGAGTTTGACATCATAAAGCCGCTGGAGGATGTTTTCATCAAAATCATTTTTCGCCTCGCTGACGAAAGCCGAATCCCCGGAAAGCAGGTTCGTGAGAAGTTCGAACTGCTGTTTTGCAGTCAGTTTCAGTTTGAATGTGCTAGGGCCTCCCTCGTTCGGATTCGAATACGGTGTCAGGGTGATCACGCAGATTCCTCCGTTATCGACCACGCCCTTCTGGTTCTCATCGATGAGTTTGAGTCCAATGGCTTTTGGGAGAACTTCGTCGAGTTTTGCTTCAGAAATGCGGACCAGCAGCGGTGTGAACTTGAGTTCTGAATAACCGGGAAATGGAGTGATTCCAAATCCTGCGCCTTCAAAACCGTAGTATGCGATATAAAGCCCGGACTTAAGCTTGGCGGCAAGGTTCTGGTCTGTAATCGAATTGTAGCCGGATTCATTGTACCAGTTATACGTATATGTGCCATCCGGCGTCTTCCCGGTCACATAACCGTTCCTGATGTCGAGGAACTCCAGCCATTGGGCTTTTACTAAATCATCGGACGTTTGTAATGAATAAGAAGCCCTGAAATATCCGGCGTAGTCGAAATACTGCTTTGACGGCTCGTATGCCTGCTTGAGGGTGTATACCGAATAGGATGTTCTCTGGATATCCGTGGCACCTCCAAGATAGAAGTCGAAAGTATGCACTCCCTCAGTTCTTATGACTGGTGAATACGTCCAGTAGCCTTTCTTATCCGATTTCAGCCAGGTTAGAAGTCCAGTCTGCGGATCCCTGACAGTAAAATCAATGTTCGGAACTGCGTTGTTCGACCCATCTGTGATCGTACCCTTGAATACTGCAGTAAATGGGGCTGTGAACCCATTCAGCGGCTCGGCTGTTATATTGATTTGCTGAGGAGATGTCTGATAGGTATCCATGTAGACGTCACTGTAGACGGCTGTTCCGTAGAGAAGGATATACCACGTTCCTCCGGAAGGATTGGCGATGCTTATGATTTGAGATGTCGGACTTGTCACAGTTCCTTTGGCATAGAACGACTTTCTTGAGGGGGCGGACCCGAATTTCGTGTAAAGCTCGCAACCAGTTCCTGTAAGGTTTATGACAAATCTTGACACTCCGGGAATTACGTCGAATTTATATAAGGTCCGGGAATCAAGTCCTCCGGTAAGGGCGTCCGTATCAGCGGGGATGTCATTGATCTTGCTTGTCTTCATTCCCGGCTTGATACTGCTCACACCGGCCGGCAGGCCGAGAGTGCTGTTTGTCGACTTGACAAAATAGTAGTATGTCACCCAGTCGGTTCCCGAAGTGTCTTCGGCGCTGAGAGTTGTCGATGAGAGAGAAGAACCGATCTGCGTTAATCCTGCTCCGGTAGTCGAAGGGACATCAGCCCTCCAGAGCTCATATTTGTTCGCAGCTGCGACTTCACCCCAGGTTACAGTGACTTTGTCTTCAATGCCATTGCTCACGGATTTAAGCGAGGGGGCGGGAAGAGTTGTAAAATCCGTCTTCGACCAGCCGACATCACAGAGGCTGTAGTCGCTGAAATAATTTTCACCAGCATCTGCCGCCTGAACCCAGTAATAATGAGGTGTGCCGTCCATGTCAGGCGTATCATCATAACATTCCGTTAGCGGAGGCTGTATGGGGCCAAAACCTTTTTCCACGTTGTCAAGAGTGTTGTCCGTTGTACGGTAGACGTAATAATGCGCGGCACCGGGAACGGCCGTCCATGTGATCTTGGTCCTTTTGTAAAGGGTTCCATCTGTCGCCTTGACGCCTGCCGGACCTGCCAGATTCAATGACCCCTGATCGTGTTTGGCAGTGCTGAAACCGTTAGCGTTTTTCGGCTGGACGAAGAAATACCATGGACCGATGGAGGATGTAAGATTGTCACCGGTAACATCGTAGGTGTATGTCTTCTTGGTGTTGTTGAAAGCAACTGTGCTGCAGAGGGTGCTTCCAATTAAAGTCTCGCTGGTGTTGCGGGAGATCTCGTATGAAGTGGCTCCGGGGACGCTAGCCCATGTTATCCTGACCTTATCAAAATATGTTCCGTCTGAAGCCGTTACTGTGGCCGTTGGCGCCGCGTATCGCGTGGGGTATCCGGAATCTCCCTTGCTGGAAATAGCGCTTGTACCCTTGGTGTTTTTTGCTTTCACCCAGTAATAATAAGTGGCATACGTGTCACTGGCAACGCTCAAGTCCTGGTATGTCGTATCAGGAATTTCAGCGAGGAATTTCGCGTTTCCTGAATCGTTCGTGGTGTTCCTGTATATCAGATAGCTTGCAGCGCCGGGCGATGCCTTCCAGTTCACGACAACTTTGTTTTCAAAGGTACCGTCAGAGGCCATAACTCCGGTTGGTGGTATTGGGGCGGTATTATAGTATTTGGCGAACAGCGTAACTTTGGAAAAATCGGTTTTCCCATACAGATAAATATAGTAGGTGTCTCCAGCAGGATCATTGATGATTATGGATTCATTGTTGCCTTCATTGACGGAATATCCGTTGAAGGTCGCATCACCGAAGCGTTCGACAGTCAGATCGCAGTTCCCTGTGCCACCGAATGTCCTTATCTCCAGAAGATTCTGGCCCCCCTGAACCGTAAACACATATTTATAGGTATAACCTCCTTTACCAGTAAGTCCGGAAACGGCCTTGCCGTTGGTAAGAATCTTTTGTGTAGCAAGATCTGTTTTTGCAATTGACGCCACGTTGCTGAAGGCGCTTTCGTCTGGGCCTTTATTTGTCTTCACCCAGTAATAATGGAAGTTGACACCATTGAATTCGTCATAGTAGATGACAGGATCAGTTCCTATATCACAAACGGCCAGTTGACTGGCGTATTCAGTGGAATTCACATCGCTTCTGTAAATGGCATAGTCTGTAGCACCTGCCACGGCCGGCCAGGAGATCTTGACCTTGTCCAGAGGATCGGTCAGATTGGCGGTAACGAACGGAGGCTGAGGATATGTATCAGCCGCCCAGTCGGCCTGGTAAGTCTGTCCGATGAAATCAGTTTTCGCATAGAGCATGAGATACCAGGTTCCAGGGGTTGGGTTTTTCACCTCAATGTTGACATCATTGCCAATGCGATCGTCCTTGGCATAATAATCCCTCGTCGTCGGAGGTGTTCCCGGTTTCAGGTAGTAGTCGCAATCCCCGGTCCCGGTAACACTGTTCGTTATTTTCAGGTATGACTGGCCGGCAGGGAGAACTATCTTGTAAAGATCCCTATGGTCCGCTGCTAAGGCTGGATAATCAGCCACCCCGTTTGACAATGTTTTAAATGTAACGCGTCAGTCTTTATTTTAGGCTGAGGGATGAGCGGAGCGTGGTCGCCGAGTCAGGCGGCCTTGCCAGGTTTCTTTCCGTCAAGCATTGAGGATAAGTCGGCGGACTTGTCCGACGACAAGGCGTTGAGAACATCC